>CAMWMS010000214.1 GCA_947175435.1 uncultured Lachnospiraceae bacterium
ATGAGCTGATCGGACAGCAGGAGATCGTAATCAAATCCTTAGGTAAGTACATCAGCAAGTGCAAGATCATCAGCGGCGCAACCGTTCTCGGAGACGGTGAAGTAGCTCTGATTCTGGATGCGAATACACTTATTTAAGCGGAGGGAGGAACAGTGACATGGAAGAATTAAAAGTAGTTGGGGAAACCACACAGTTCATTGTGATCAAACTTGGTGATGAACAGTACGGAATCGACATTAAATATATAGACAATATTGTAAGAATGCAGCATATTACAAGAGTACCGAAGGTAGATGACTACTTAAAGGGTGTTATCAATCTGCGTGGTGAGGTAATTCCGGTTATGAGTATTCGCATTAAGATGGGACTGGAGCCGGATGTAGAGACAAAAGCTACCAGAATTATTATTCTGAAACTGGAGCAGCAGGGCACCATCGGCGTGATCGTGGATGAGGTCAAGGAAGTTGTTACTCTGGATAATGATCAGATTGAGAGGATTGCATACGATTCCAAGGATGATAAAGACAGTTTCCTGTGCGGAATCGGTAAATGCGATGGCGGATTGATTTCACTGTTAGATTTAAATTCCGTGGTAATTGAAAACGTATAGGAGGTTTCATAAGTGGATGATATTACCTTAGAAAAAATGTCTGATGAATATTTTGATATTCTGAAGGAACTGGGAAATATAGGCGCGGGCAATGCGACTACCGCATTGGCGCAGATGATGCAGTGTAAGGTAGATATGTCAGTGCCCCAAGTCAGGCTTCTGGAGTTTAAGGAAATGGGCGAGATTATGGGCGGTGCGGAAATAATCATGGCGGGTATCTATCTCGGAATCGAGGGAGATATTACCGGCAGTATCATGTTTCTTCTGGAAAAACAGGCCGCCAGACATCTTGTAAATAAGCTGATGGGAATGGAAATCACAGGAGATGAATTTTCCGAGATGGAGTATTCAGCGCTTAAGGAAGTGGGCAATATCATTACGGGCGCTTACTTAAATTCGCTGTCCGGTTTGACTAATTTAGTGATCTATCCGTCAGTTCCTGATTTGACGGTAGATATGGCGGGCGCAATCTTAAGTGTTCCGGCGATCCAGTTTGGTGAGCTGGGCGATAAAATGTTGTTGATACAGACACAGTTCTTTGATGAGATGGTTCTGGATGGGTACTTTATCCTTGTTCCGGATTTGAATTCCTATAGCAAGATATTATCAGCATTGGGAATCGGTTAGGATAAGGCGCCGAGAGGTGTAGACTGATAAGTGTAAACAGGAGATGTCATATTATGGGCAAAGTGATAAAGGTCGGTATGGCCGATTTGAACGTATGCGTCAGTCCTGATAGCATTACTACATTGGGACTGGGGTCATGTGTCGGAATAGCTGTCCGCGATCCGGTGACAAAGATTGGCGGATTAGCGCATATAATGCTACCAGACAGCACAGCGATCCGTATTAATTCAAATATTCCGAAGTTTGCGGATACGGGTATAGAAGAGTTAGTAAAGCAGGTAGTGGCTAAGGGAGCTAACAGGAGTCGTCTGGTAGCCAAGATCGCAGGCGGTGCGCAGATGTTTGCTTTTCAGACCAAGAATGATATGGTTCGCGTGGGTGAGCGCAATGTCGAGGCGACTAAGAAGAAGCTGGCACAGCTTAAGATCCCTATTCTGGATGAGGATACGGGCAAAAATTATGGAAGAACCGTAATTTTTTATCCGGAGACAGGTGATTTCGTGATCCGCGCAGTAGGAAAGTCGGAAAGCGTGATCTAGCGAACGAATAGATAGTGTGGAAGGATCGTGAAGTGGATAACGAGGCATTAAATACAAGCGTAGAATATACGAATGAAGAGGGTATAAACGGAGAAAATATTGAGGATGAACAATCCGAGATAGAGACTCCGGCAGAGCGTAAAGCAAGAGAAGAGCGGGAAGAGAGAGAACGGGCATTTCGCGCCAAAAAGCGTAAGCTGATACCGCCATTTGTCATGCTGACTGCCGGGGCGGCAACCAGCATCACGATGCGCATTTTGCATTATGAGATGAAGTCGATGCTGATCATTCTGCTGTGTGTGCTGATCGGTTTTTACATAGCAGGATGCATAATTAAGGAGATGTTGGACAGATTCGAACGGCAGATCGAGGAAGCCGAAATGGAAAAGGGCGGAGTCATCGAGAAGGAACTCGCAGAAGAAGACAGGCCGACCAGAAGAAGATCGGAAGCGAAGGTAAAGGATGAATAGTAACGCATATGGATGAGGCAGGCAAGAAGAAACTCTGGGAAGAATATGCGAAGACGCAGTCTCCCGAGCTTAGGGAAAAGATCATATTGGAATATGCGCCGCTTGTAAAGGTCGTAGCGGGCCGGTTAAGCATGTATCTGGGATATAATGTGGAGTATGAAGATCTGGTCAGTTACGGCATTTTCGGGCTGATTGATGCCATAGATAAATTTGATTGTATGAAAGATGTCAAATTTGAGACTTATGCTAGTCTCCGTATCAGAGGGGCGATTCTGGATCAGATCCGTAAGATGGATTGGATTCCGCGGACCATAAGGCAGAAACAGAAGAAAATTGATTCGGTCATTAGAGAGATAGAGGCCAAAAGCGGCAGGAATGCCACGGACGAGGAGATCGCGGAAGGTCTGGGAATCTCGGGTGATGAGTATGTGGAATGGCAGTCTCAGATGAAGATCACCAATGTGGTGTCTTTGAATGAATTCTTAGAACAGGGCAGCGAGGTGTCTAATGAGGCGGGTCATACGAAGAGCACGCAGTTCGACAGTCCGGAGGAAGTGCTGGAACGAGATGAGCTGAAGCGGATACTTGCGGAGGCGCTTGAACTGTTGACCGAGAAGGAGCGCAAAGTAATTGTTCTATATTATTATGAAGAACTGACACTGAAAGAAATCAGTAGTATTCTGGAAGTATCGGAGTCCAGAATATCACAACTGCATACAAGAGCACTGCAGAAGATGAAGGCTAAGATGGGTAGTTATATCGGTATCCTCACGGAAGCAGGCGGAAGGTAAAAGGTGAATAGATGAACGGATATTTCAGACTGGTAAACGAAGAGGATAAGACCAGCCTTAAACTGATCCCGCCGACGGATGGCGGCAGCAGGATCAGTGTGAACGATGTGATCGAGTATATGTCGATGAAAGGTTATTCCTGTGACCTTCCTACTTTAAAAAAGGCAGTGGACGCAACTGTAGATAAGGAGACGGTGCTGCTCCTGGAGAGGAATAAGAAGCCGGTGGAACGCGAATGCTATAAGTTGACGATTACACCGGATAAGATGAAGGCATATGCGAAGTTTTATGCGGCTTCCGAGGGCGGAGATGAAGTGACTGCGGGAGAGATTCTGCGTGATCTGGAGACCAGGGGAATTAAATGCGGAATTAGAGAAAACGAGATCAGGCAATTCATGCAGCACAAGGAATATTGTGAGGATATTCTGATTGCAGAGGGGATGCCGCCTGTACAGGGGCAGGATGCCTATATTGAGTATCAGTTTAATACAGATAAGAAAGCAAAACCCACATTAAAGGAAGACGGTAGTGTGGATTTCTTCAATTTAAATATTTTAAGTCACTGTAAGAAGGGTGATGTTCTGGCGGTTCTGCACAAAGAAGAGCCGGGGAAAGCTGGTTCGGATTTGTTCGGTGAGCGGATTAAGCCGGCGGATGTGAAGTCGGCGGTGCTGAAATTTGGCAACAATATCGAGTTGTCGGAGAACGGCATGATGATTACTTCCTTAGTGGACGGACATGTGGAACTGGTAGAGGGCACTGTATTTGTGTCTGACATGCTGCAGGTAGAGAACGTGGATAATGCTACCGGAAATATAGATTATGAAGGGACTGTACAGATCAACGGCAATGTGACTACTAATTTTGAAGTCAGGGCACACGGCGATATTGTGGTCAAAGGGGTTGTGGAAGGGGCAACTCTTCATGCAGACGGTAATATAGTCATAGCCAGAGGAATGAATGGCATGGGCAAGGGTTCGCTCTATGCCGGTGGCAATATTATTGCTAAGTTCCTTGAAAACGCTACCGCACAGGCGGAAGGGTATGTTGCTTCCGAGTCGATTCTTCACAGCAGGATCATGGCGGGCGGCGAAGTGAATGTGGACGGTAAGAGAGGTTTCATCACCGGAGGCAGAGTATGTGCCACAGGAGGTATTAACGTTAAGACGCTGGGATCTGAGATGGGGGCGGATACGGTCGTAGAAGTTGGTGCCGACCCGAAGATCAAGAACCGGATTGCAGAACTGCAGAAGTTAATTGAGGAAGATACGAAGACACTGCAGACAGTACAGCCGGTACTTGTTGCTACGAAGCAGAAACTCGCGCAAGGTGTTAAATTCAGTCAGGACCAATTGAAACATATACAGTCGCTGGCACTTGTCAATCAACAGAAGAGTGAGGCACTGTCGGCAAATCAGGCGGAGCTGAATGAGTTGATGGAACAGGCGGGGAATACCACGGAGGCCAAGATCAGGGTAAAGGGAATGGTATATCCTGGTACAAAAATATGCATCGGGGATGTATCCATGACGGTACAGAAGAATACACATTATTGTAGATTTATCAGAGAGCGCGGCGATGTGAAGGTCGCACCTTATTAGAAAGGCGGTAACAATTCGGCGTAACAGGCAAGACGAAGACCGGGATGTTGCGAACTATAGCGGGAGGCAGGGAGTATGGCAGTAGGATTGGTAGAGATG
>CAMWMS010000215.1 GCA_947175435.1 uncultured Lachnospiraceae bacterium
CCGAACATCTCCAGCATATCGGTAATCATCTTACCACAGGACTCATAATCCGCTACGCTGCACTGTACCGCTTCCGCTCTCCTGCCCATAGCCTTAATCTGCGTGACCACCTCTTCCGCTTTTTCCTTAGATCCGTTATAATTCACGATCACGTCTGCGCCGTACTCAGCCAATGTAAGTGCGATTTCCCGTCCAATTCCTCGTCCCGCACCTGTCACCAGCGCCACTTTTCCTGTTAACATAGTCTCCTCCTGTTTTCTTTATATCAACTCATTTAAAGTTCCTGTTCAGACACCGCCAATACCTAGCACAGGCGGAAGTTAATTTCTTAAGGCTCTGGAGCGAAAGCGCGGCGACGAAGATATTAACTTTCACCTGTGCGAACGTCTTAGATAATCTATGAACAGTAACTGTTCAACTTCTCCAGATCTTCCACTTTCTCCACGTTTATAACCTTCATCTCTTTGTTGATCTTTCTCATAAAACCGGAAAGCGTCTTGCCGGGTCCGATCTCTACGAATGTGTCCACTCCGTCGGCAATCATGCGCTCCACAGTCTGCTGCCACTTTACGGAAGACGATACCTGTTTTACCAGAAGAGGCTTCACATCATTCTTGTCCGTCACATAATCCGCCGTCACATTGGCAATATAGGGAATCTGGATATCATGAATCTCTACATTCTCAAGCTCCGTCCCCAGTTTCTCCCCTGCGCCCACAAGCAGCGAAGAGTGGAACGGTCCGCTCACCTTCAGCGTTACACATCTCTTCGCGCCTGTCGCCGTAAGCTTTTCGACCGCCGCCTGCACAGCGCCTTCTTCTCCGGTAATAACGATCTGTCCCGGACAGTTATAGTTTGCAATCGACACGCAGCCTTCTGTCTCCTCGCAGATCTTCTCGATCACCGCCGTATCCAGACCGAGCACAGCCACCATGGCACCGCCCTGCGGTACTGCCTCCTGCATGTAGATACCGCGCTTACGCACTACCTTAAAAACATCCTCAGGGCCCATCACGCCGCTTGCCGCCAGCGCGCCATACTCGCCCAGACTTAAACCGCCTGTCACATCCGGTTTCAAACCTTTTTCCTCTATCGCTTTTAACATTGCCACCTCTGCCGCCAGCATGGCAATCTGCGTATATTCCGTAATATTGATCTGTTCATTCTCTTCAAAGCAAAGCGCCGGCACATCCAGTCCGCTGGCTTTGCTCGCCAATTCAAACATCTCCCGGCAAACCGGAATCTGCTCATAGAAATCCTTCCCCATACCTACATACTGCGCTCCCTGCCCTGGGAACATAAATGCTGTCTTGCCCATAATCTTCTCCCTTTCTGTATGTGGCTTTATACAGATCCGTTCACAATATCTCTAAATCTGTTTGCCGCAACACTGCCTTGATAATACTTTGATTTTCAAAGTATTTATTTCAGAAAAAGCGCAAGCCCCTGAGCTTGCGCCCGTAAACGTTCCTGTCTGCGCCGTCTCTTATACTCCGACGTATCTATAACCAAACAAGCAATCGCTTATTTACATTTTAACAGAGTCTCGGCCTGTGTCATGATCTCCTGCATCATTTCCGCACAAGTCATCTCTTCTTTGACCATACCTGCGATCTGTCCTGCCATCAGCGTACCGCCTACGGTATCACCCTCCACCACGGCTTTACGAAGTGCCCCGAGCGTCAGCTGTTCCAGCTCTTCAAAAGGTGCTCCGGCTTTCTCCAGCTTCAGGTATTCTCTCGTCATATTATTGCGGATCTGGCGAACCGGATGTCCGTGGGTCATACCCGTCACTTCCGAATCAATATCCTTCGCCGCCAAGATTTTTTTCTTATAATTCTCATGTACGATGGACTCTTTCGCCACCACAAATCTTGTTCCCATCTGCACCGCTTCCGCACCCAGCATCATCGCTGCGGCAAACCCTCTGCCGTCTGCGATACCGCCTGCCGCGATTACAGGAATACTCACCGCATCCACTACCTGAGGAACAAGCGTCATCGTGGTAGCCGATCCGATATGTCCGCCGGACTCCGTACCTTCTGCAATTACCGCATCCACACCGGCACGCTCCATCATCCTTGCAAGCGCCACGCTGGCAACAACAGGGGCTACCTTAATACCGGCTTCCTTCCATGCGGCCAGATATTTGCCCGGATTACCGGCTCCGGTAGTAACTACCCGCACACCTTCCTCTACGATCACTTTCGCAATCTCATCCGCTTCCGGATTCATCAGCATCACATTTACACCAAAAGGCTTGTTCGTAAGTTCTTTCGTCTTCTGAATCTGTTCTCTGACAAAAGATGCCGGTGCGCCGCCTGCTCCGATAATTCCCAGACCGCCTGCCTCGGAAACTGCTGCTGCCAGATGATACTCGGCAACCCATGCCATACCGCCCTGAATAATCGGATAATCGATTCCGAACAGTTCTGTCATTTTTGTTTTCATTCTATGCCTCTACGCCTTTGCTCTTCATGTACTCAACAACAGCGCCTACTGTCGTGATCTGCTCTAAATCTTCGGAAGGGATCTCTACACCGTACTCCTCCTCGAAAGCCATAACCAATTCGAATAAGTCTAAGGAGTCCGCACCCAGATCATCCTTGAAAGAGGATTCTTCCGTGATCTCCACTCCGTCCAAGTTTAACTGCTCCTGAATAATCTCGATAACTCTCTCTAACATTTTTCTGCTCTCCTTTTCACCATTAGATAAAATAGTTTGACATTCAAAGTATATTATCTGTCCGTATATTTGTCAATCTTAATTTTACGAGTTTTCTGCGTTTTGTCAATTCACTTTGCCAATAAATATTGATAAATATCTCTTTTCGGCACTCCGCGGTCTTTCGCGACCTGTTTCATGGCACTTTTTTCATCCAGTCCTTCCTGTTCATAATATGCCATGTGCTCCTCGATGCTCATGCTCTGCCATGACTCGCGGCGCTCCTCTTTCTTCTGTTCCAGACTTTTGCCCTCTATGACCAGCACATACTCTCCACGGGGTTCCTCGGTCTCATACAGCGCAAGTGCGTCTTTGATCGTCGTAGGAATTACCGTCTCGAATTTCTTGGTCAGTTCCCTGCACAGCGTCAGACGGCGGTCTCCCAATGTATGAAACAGTTCTTCCAGCGTGCGTACCAGATGGTGCGGTGCCTCGTAAAGAATGATCGTCCGGGATTCTTCCTTAAGCTCCGCTAAAATCTCCGCTTTTTCTTTTTTATCTGCCGGAAGAAAAGCTTCGAAGCAAAATCGCCTAGTACTCAGCCCCGACAGAGTAAGTGCGGTGATACATGCCGCCGCACCGGGCAGAGATGTCACTGTAATCCCCGCTTCATGACACTTAGCCACTAACACCTCGCCCGGGTCTGAGATCGCAGGTGTTCCGGCATCCGTAATCAGCGCCACATTTTTGCCCTGCTCAAGCTGTGCCACCAGATACTCGGCCTTTTCTACTTTATTATATTCATGGTAGCTGGTCATAGAAGTCCTGATCTCAAAATGATTGAGCAGCTTGATACTGTTGCGGGTATCCTCTGCCGCGATCAAGTCCACATCGCGCAGTGTCTCGACCACGCGGGGCGTCATATCCCCCAGATTGCCGATGGGCGTGGCACATAAGTATAAGATTCCTGCCATGTACATTCTCCTTAATATATGTTACTGATCCTGCAGCTTCTTTTCCGTCTCACCAAGCTCTGCCGCAATCTGCTGCGGCTCGTCTTCCACCGAATCAGTTGATACCTTTTTCTCCTCACTGCGCTTCTGTTCCGCTGCTGTGGTTTCCTCTTCTTTGCGCCTCTGCTCCGCTGCCGCTTTCTCCTCTTCCCACCGCTGCCGTTCTGCCTCCGCTTCTTCTTCCGTCAGCAGGGAATCCGGCTGATAATTGACTGCCGCATTCCATAAGATCCACTCCTCATAGCCCGCATCGTAAGCACCCTTGATCTGTTCCCGTATCTGCTTCGGGCCGTAACTAATATGTCCGGAAACCCAGCCCGCCGTAAAGCTCTGCAGCCACATCCGCACATGAGCGCGCTTCTCCTCGGGCACCGCACCCAGCTCCTGCACGGAGGAAGATGCCGCCGCACAGATCGTTGCACAGGGGTCCGCGTCCGGCACCGCGATCCCGTATGCCCCGTTATGATAATGAGAGGGGTACACCATCGGGCAGATATAATCCAGATGTTCCGCCATCTTCACATAGTCCTGTCCCACAATCTTCTGATCGGTCTCATTGTCGATCACCGTGCCGAACACATCCGCCGCCACATACACGCCCTGAGGCGTCAGCGTATCATACAAATATTCCGTGAATTCCGTAATGATTTCGACCTTATCTACCTGCTCCGCCTCCGGTCCGTAATCCACCTCTCCCTCTCCGATATCGGTGGAAAATCGAATATAATCAAATTGCACCTCATCAAATCCGTCCGCCGCTGCCTGAGAAGCGATCTCCGCCAGATAATCCCACATTTCACGTTCATAAGGATTGACCCATGCCAGTCCCTTTTTATCCCGGAAAATCTGTCCGCTCTTTGTATGTACCGCCCACTCCGGTTTCTTCTCCGCCAGATAAGGATCGCGAAACGCCACGATTCTGGCAATCAGATAGATATCTTTCTCCTTGCATTTGGTGACAAGTTCCTTGATATCCGGTATATATCTGACGCCGGCTTCCAGCTCTGATACCTGCTCGGACTGCATCTTATAGGTTATCTTGCCCTCATCGTT
>CAMWMS010000216.1 GCA_947175435.1 uncultured Lachnospiraceae bacterium
ATTTCGAGCAGCTACCGGAGACACCGGCAGAATAAGAGAGGAACCACGGAAGTGGTATAACGAAGTTGTGGTAAAGATGGCTACTTTCTCCTCCAATCTGTTCTAATAACATGGAACAGAAAGAACATATATGTGATTAAGTGGGAGAGGATTTCTCTAATGGAGAAATCCTCTCCTGCTGTCTGTTTAAATTTTATTGTTTATTGTTGAAATATACATACAATTTTAACTTTGTTTCCCTTGCAAACTATAGAATGATTTTATATAATAAGAACAAGTGTCTATATAACAATTGTACTAGAGTGACACAACACATATAAGGAGGGAAAGTATGAAAGAAGTAAAGAAGAGAATGCTTCGGCGGATTATGGCAGCGGCATTATCGCTTGCCATGGTCTTTTCAAGTGTACAGACCGTGCCGGGTCTGTCTATGACCGCATTGGCAGCCGAAAGCACTCCGGAAACATCTGATGTGACGGAACCGACTGATGAAATCAATGTTCCCGATCAAACAGAACCGCAAACTACGGCGGCACCCGATGGGGAAGATACATCGACGACAGTAGATCCTGAAGGATCTGAAGACGGAGATGTACCGGAAACAGGAACCCCCGACACACCCGATGATGGTGATAAAACAGGAACTCCTGATACACCCGATGGGGAAGATGTATCAGGAACAACTCCTGGGGGAGCCGAGACTAATGCAACAGAATCGGAACAGGTAACTATTAAATTGCATTTTAAGAATACGGATAATTGGCCTGAAGTTGGTGTATATCAAGGTGATTCCGGATGGAAAAATATGAATGCAAATTGGCCGGGGGTAAAGATCGCACCCGATGCTAATCATCCATCATATTATACATTCGAGGTGACAAAAGATAAATCACTTGGACTTGTTTGTATTTTTAATGATAATCAAAAGGAGAATGGTCAGCAAACAGGTGATTTGGTATACGAGGCCGAAGATTTTGCAGGCAGCGATACATTTGAGCAGTGGATAATTTATACTGGTTATAAGGAGCAGAGTATAGAAACTACAGCTCCTGCCGACTGGGGCAGCTCCGAAGAACCGGGTGACAAGGTTGTCAGTCCCGAAGTAAACGGTCGTGAAGTAACATTCCGCTACAAGAATGAAACTGCAAATGAAGTATATGTGGCAGGAACCATGAACGGATGGAACGATAAAGCGGACAAGATGGAAAAGGGAGCAGACGGAATACACTCTCTTAAAATGCAGCTTGACATTGGAGAAACCTACCAATATAAGTTTGTTGTTGATGGTGAGTGGATGCCTGATCCCAGTAATGACAAGAAAGTTGGAAATGATAATAACAGTCTTTTAGTCGTATATGGAATTTATGACGAAGAGATTGATGTTACCAAGGGTGAAGCGAACAAACTTCCGAAAGAATTACGCAGAATGACAGAGGACGGCGAGACAGAGGAGTACGTAGCTGTAACTTATGCAACGAAGGAAGCTAATGTCCAAGGCGTAAAGATCGAAGGTAATGAGATCACTATTGATGAAGCGTATGCTGAAGCAACATTAGAGCTGACAGCAACGGCAACAGTGGGAGAGAAGACTGAGACAGCAACCCTTACCCTCAATATTGTCGCAGAGAAGCTTATAAGTCCTGAAGTTGATGGCAAAAAAGTCACATTCCGTTATCAGAGCGCAACTGCACAGGCTGTATCCGTTGTATACGGAGACAATCTTAGAGAAGAGATGACGAAAGCGGCTGACAGCGATGTATTTAAATGTGAAGTTGAATTAGAGCCGGGTAAATATTTATACCAATTCTCAGTAGATGGCGAGATGAAGAAAGACCCTAAAAACATTCGTACCGAAAACGGTAAGAGTGTAGTTTATGTAGCAGGTCTTGCCGCTACGAAATTTAACGTTGCAACCAAGAAAACAACCGTGTTGCCTGAGCAGGTGACGATGCTGACAGAAGAGGGCAAAGAAACCCAGGTAGACGCAACTTATGCGATTAAAACCGCTGTTACTGGCGTAAGCCTTGACGATGCTGGTAAGGTAATTACTGTAGGCGACTATAAAGGCGCGATCGAAATGACCGTAAAGGCAACAGTTGATGCGCAGGAGTATACAGCAGATATTACTGTGAATGCTGTTGAAGATACGAATAAGATCACATTGAATCTGCACTATCACAGATCAGATAACAAGTATGATGACTGGAATGTCTGGGGCTGGATGACCGGTGCAAGCGGTATACAGTACGATTTTAAGGCGGGCGATGATGATCAGGTTCTTACTGTAGAATTTGACGATGCGCGTTCTGTTGATGCATTCAACTATATTATCCGCAAGGGTGATTGGGCAGACAGAGAGGATTTTGGAGACCGTTTGGTAGATCTTTCGGATATCCTTTGCGGTACTGTTGATTTCTATGTGGAGTCCGGTGTAAAAGAGGGCATCAGAGTACTGGGCGATGATGTTCTGACCGGTGTTAAAGTTTTATCAGCTATATATGACAACGGAACAACAAATGAAATTAAAGTAAAAACTGGAACACCGATTGCTGGAAGCATTGACGGAGTATTTACTGTAAAGGCTGCTGGTGAAGAAATTACAATTACCAGTGTTACTGCAGATGAAAATACTTATACTTTGGTAGTAGATGCTGATCTGACATCCGTAGAGGAGCAGTCAAAGGCTTGGATTCTCGTGTTTGACGAGTATGAGTACAAGATCAGTATGCCAAGCGCATATTCTACGGAAGCGTTTGAAAAGGAGTATACTTACACGGGTAATGATCTTGGTGCAACATGGACAAGCAGCAAGACGACCTTTAAGGTATGGGCTCCTACGGCGGAAAAAGTAGAGGTATTCTTATACGATTCCGGCGTAAAGGGAGAAGGACAGCCAGAGGCGATCGAGATGACGCTGGGCAAGCAGGGCGTTTGGTCCGCGGAAAAGAGCGGCGACATTAAAGGTAAGTTCTATACTTATAATGTGACGATCGGCGGTGAAAGCAAAGAGGCATGTGATCCGTATGCAAGAACAACAGGCGTGAATGGTGATCGTGCTATGGTAATTGATCTGGATTCTACAGATCCGGAAGGTTGGGCTGGAGATGCCGGTTCAAACCAGGGTATGAGTTATACGGATTCCGTTATTTATGAGCTTCATGTGAGAGATTTCTCTATTGATGCGTCCTCAGGAATTCAGAACAAGGGTAAGTTCTTAGGACTGACTGAAAAAGGAACTACGAACAGCGCAGGTCAGACAACAGGCTTGGACTACTTGGTTGATCTGGGTGTGAACTATGTTCATTTACTTCCTTCTTATGATTATGCTACGGTAGATGAGACAAAACTGGATACTCCGCAGTATAATTGGGGATATGATCCGAAGAACTACAATGTACCGGAAGGCTCCTATTCAACAGATCCTTATGACGGAGCGGTACGTGTAAATGAGATGAAACAGATGGTGAAAGCTCTGCACGATAATAACATTAATGTTATTATGGATGTGGTATACAATCATGTATACTCGGCAGATGACTTCTGCTTTAACCAGATTGTGCCGCAGTATTTCTCCAGAGTAAATGCGGACGGCGCTTATTCCAATGGTTCGGGCTGTGGTAATGATACGGCATCTGAGCGTTCGATGGTTAAGAAGTATATCGTAGATTCTGTTAATTACTGGGCGGACGAATATCATATCGATGGTTTCCGTTTCGATTTGGTAGGTCTGTTAGATACAGAAACGATTAATGAAATAGTAAGTACTGTTCATGCAAAACATCCGGATGTGATTTTCTATGGTGAAGGCTGGACGATGAGCACTGATGTAACTAAAGAAGGCTATACCTTGGCTACTCAGGTGAATTCAGCACTGACACCGGGCTTTGCTTACTTTAGCGATAACATGCGTGATACTCTGAAGGGAAGTGTTTTTGATGCTGAGGTTCCCGGATTTGTTTCCGGAGCACCAGGCATGGCAGACGATGTTATAACTAACTTTATGGCAACTCCGCCATGGAGCAGCAATCCGACGCAGATTGTTAATTACGCATCTTGTCACGACAATTATACTTTATGGGATAAGCTGCAGCTTTCCACAGATGTAAGTGAAGCGGACAGAATCAAGATGAATAATCTTGCTGCTGCAATCTATATGACAGCGGAAGGTATACCGTTTATTCATGCAGGTGAAGAACTTTTAAGAACGAAAGTTAAAGAAGACGGAAGTCTTGAGCATAACAGCTACAATTCTTCTGACTTTGTAAACAGTTTCAAATGGGATGACCTCAATGATGAAACGCATCGTCAGGTAAGAGATTATTATAAAGGCTTGATTGAATTCCGTCAGAGCCATGCAGCACTTCGACGGAAATCTGCCAGCGATGTGCAGGACAATATTCAGGCTAAAAAGCTTGGCGATCAGACCGTGATGTTTGTTATTAACGGTAATGATAGTATTAGTAGTGAAATATCAGACGGAATAGTAGTAATCTTTAATGCTGCTAATTCTGCACAGACAATCAACTTGTATGAGAATGGCGCTGCGCAAGGTACATGGCAGGTTTGCATCAATGGCGAGCAGGCAGGTACGAAGTCGCTGGCTAGTGTACAGGATGGTATGGTAACTGTTGAGCCGATTTCTGCAATGGTTCTTGTAAAAGAAGGAAATGCAGGCTATACAGAGAAAGGCTACAGAGTAACCTTCGATTACAACTGTGAGCTCGGAACAA
>CAMWMS010000217.1 GCA_947175435.1 uncultured Lachnospiraceae bacterium
AAAGAGCGAGGCAGTGCAGGAGGATGTATCTGCGGAAGATCCGGTCGATGAACCTGTGTCATTGGAAGGACTGGGCATATCGATTCTGGGAGACAGCATCTCAACTTATGACGGCTGGATTCCGGAGGGATTTAACGTGTTTTATCCTCTTGACGGAGAGTTGACAGATGTGTCACAAACGTGGTGGAAAAGTCTGATTGATGATACGGGGATGGAACTGTGTGCCAATAATTCCAGTTCCGGAAGCACCTGTAGCGGGGACTCTCTAAGTATTGATGATCCGATGTTCGGCTGCAGCGACGGGCGGCTCTCCTTTCTAGCGGGAAGCCAGGGAAGGCTCCCGGATGTCATCGTGATCTACATGGGAACGAATGATTTGCTCAAAGGCGTACCGATCGGAGATAATGACGGGACGAAGCTAGTGGAAGAAGGAAACGTGGAGAATTTCAGCGATGCCTATTGTCTGATGTTGGACAAGCTGGCAAGTTATTATCCGACAGCGCAGATCTTCTGCTGCACGCTTGCACCCGTGGGTGATTGGGGAACAGATCAACCGTTTGTCATATTTGAGAATCATCTGGGTTTGACGGCGGAGGAATACTCGAATCAGATTAAGGTGATCGCAGACAGCAAGGGTGCAACGGTAATAGATCTGTATCACTGCGGTATTACGATTGATAATCTGGCGGAGATGACAACAGATGGAGTTCATCTTACTCTTGTCGGCATGGAATGTGTGAAAGAGAAAGTATTGGTTGCTTTGCAAGGTACTCTATAAAGAGGTTGAAAAAAGTAAAAACCGAAAATGGACAAAGAGCGGTATATGAATACTATGACAGACAAACAGTTAGAGGTTATCATGAATCTTGTAGCCGATAAATTTGAAGGCTGTAAGGACATGGACGAAGTCAAAAAAGCTATTCAGGAAGCTCGCGAGATGGTAAGAAAGGAAAAGGCTGAATAAATCAGTCTGAGGATCGAAAGGGCAGCAGACAGACAAGAGAGCCCGGAGCCGAAACAGTGAATCCTTAATTGGATTGATTGTATCGGCTCTTTTTTTTGCAGTGGGATATCTCGTGGCATCCAGAAGTTATGTGTAAATGTAATTGCACATTTATTATGAAATTAAACTTTTTGACATGTTTTATGGTTATTATCAGTAGAGTAATGCTTGAAATCACTTTTTGATTGCTTTTGCGGTTATTGTATGTAATTCGATATAGGCTATTCTTTAGATACACTTTTTATATTTTAAGAAATACTTAATATTTTGTTGAAGAAAATCCATAGATTCATTCGTTATGATAGGTAGAAAGTTGATTTTCACGGACTGTCTAGTACGTCCGCGCAGATGAAAGTTATGAACACAAAATTATGGAGGTCAGGACATGCGGAATATGAAGAATGAAAATAATGAGACAAAGTACATAACATTTACGGTGCCGTGCTACAATTCACAGGATTATATGAAGCGGTGTATCGAATCGCTGCTTGTGGGCGGGGAGGATGTCGAGATTATCATTGTAAACGATGGATCTACAGATGCCACAGGGGAGATCGCGGATTATTATGAGAGGTTGTATCCGGGAATTGTCAGAGCAGTGCATAAAGAGAACGGCGGACACGGTTCGGGAGTCAATAAAGGGCTGGAGCTGGCACGCGGTATATTTTTCAAGGTAGTGGATTCGGACGACTGGCTGGATACGAGGGCATACGACGAATTGCTGTATCGGATCAAAAGATTCTGTACTTTAAAGGAAGCCGGGCTTGTGGGAAGCATTCCGGATCTGTTCGTCTGCAATTATATCTATGATCATCTGGATGAGGGCACTTATCATATTATGCATTATAGAAATGTATTCCCGATAGAGGAAACCTGCGACTGGAACGATATCGGAAGATTTCATACATCCCAATATCTGATCATGCATGCACTGATCTTTCGGACTGAACTGCTGCGCAGGGCGGATGTGGTGCTGCCGGAGCATACGTTCTATGTGGATAATATCTTTGCCTATAAACCGCTGCCTTATGTGAGACATATCTATTATATGGATATCGATCTGTATCATTACTACATCGGCAGGGAGGACCAGTCCGTCAATGAAAAGGTTCTGATGAGCCGTATTGACCAGCAGATCAAGGTGACTAAGATCGTCTCTAAGTGCGTGGATCTGAACGAGGTGAAAGAGGCATACCCGAAACTGGCGGAGTACATGTGCCGCAACATATCTATTATGATGGCGATCTCTTCCATACATTTGCTGTTGATTGATTCGCAGGAAGCTTACGGGAAGCGGAAACAGCTCTGGGATCATATTAAAGAAGAAAATGTCAGACTGTACTACCGGTTAAAGTATACGACTTTGAGTGGCCTTACCTATCTGCCCGGCAGATTGGGTGGAATGCTCACGAAGGGAGGATACCGTGCGGCAAGGAAGATCTATCAGTTTCAGTGAGTAGAAAGGAAGTATATCAATATGGCGCATATTTATATTGCGATGGTGGACACGCCGGGGATATTTGCGTATTTGATTCGTTGCTTTTTGAAACAAAAGTACATACATGTGGTGCTTGCTATGGACGAGCAGCTTACGGAGGCGTACAGCTTCGGGAGGAGGAATCCGCGGATTCCGTTGTCTGCCGGATTTGAGAAAGAAGATAAGGAGAAGATTCTGAGGGCTTTCCCGATGGCGGATTACAGGGTCAGCGAACTGACCTGCAGTGCGGCACAGAAGGCAGCAATAAGACGGCGGCTTGAGCGGGATTACGACCGGCGGTGGCATTATCATTATGCGGTGCTGGGACTTTTCTTTATCGTGCTGGGAATTCCTTTTTATCAGAAGAGGCACTATACCTGTTCTTCTTATATTGCAAAAGTGCTTGCGGAAAACGGAATCTGTATGTTTGATAAACATTTTTCGCTTGTGACGCCCAAAGATTTCTGCCTCTATCCGGATCAGCGGATCGTGTTCGAGGGAAGTCTGGCGGAACTTACGGCACAGGCGGAACAGACGGTACCGGTTTGTGTGCATAAGGGTACCGCTACAGCGGCGTGGCTGTAACCGATGTCAGTGGGGAACTGGACAATCGGGAGACTGATAAAGAATGCACCAGCAGAAAATCATCAGAAAGAAGACATCATGAGCGGGCAGCGGCAGGGAGAAGACATAATGGACGGGAATCATCAGGGAAATATGCCGGTAGATACCGGAAATGGCAAGGGGATAACGGCAAAGAGGAAGAGGGTTTTGGAAGGAGCCTTCTTCCTGCTTGTTATGGGACTATCCTTCTATACGGTTTTCCATGGACAGGATATGAATCAGGTTGCGGCGGCGCTTCGTAAGCTGTCGCCTGCAGCGTTGTTTACCGCGCTTATGACAGCGGTGTTTTTTGTCAGTGCGGAGGGAATCATGATTTACTATCTGCTACGGGCTATGGACGGTAAGAGTGGACTGCTCAAGTGTATTTCTTATTCCTTCATCGGTTTTTTCTATTCGGGGATCACACCCTCCGCTACTGGCGGGCAGCCGATGCAGCTATACTATATGTGCAAAGATAAAAACAGCTTGTCAGAGTCGTCGGTAGTATTGATGACTGTGGCACTTATCTATAAATTTGTGCTGGTCGTGATAGGTATCGGAATCCTGTTTTTGTGGCATAAACCGCTGAAAGGTTATCTGCAGGGGTTTTATCCGCTGTTTCTTCTTGGGCTGTGCTTAAATCTGACGCTGGTGTTGATCCTGCTGGCAGTTATGCTTGCGCCCGGAGGGATTAAAAGTGTGATCGTGAGAATAGAGCAACTGCTTGTAAAAGTCGGAATTATGAAACCTTCGGCAGTAAGAAGGGACAAGATTGAAAGTTTCATCGGCGGCTATCAGAATGCCGTACAGTTTCTGTTAGAACATAAGGGAAAAGTATGGAATGTGTGTCTGTTCACGTTTTTGCAGCGGTGCAGTGTCTTTATTCTGACATGGATTATTTATCGGGGGTTTTCGCTGGAAGGGGTAGACGCTATGACGGTGGTCATGCTGCAGGCATCGGTCTATATTGCGGTGGATATGCTGCCGGTGCCGGGAGCGCAGGGAATTACGGAACTCATGTACCGGGGTATTTTCGCTACGGTCTTTACAGGCGGAACCTTGATGCCTTCGCTGTATGTGACGCGGGGAATCAGCTTTTATTTTCTGTTGATCCTGGGGATTATAGTGATTATCGGGAATCATGTGTATAGGCGATATGATGCAGCATGAACGGCATCGAATGCGGACGCACAGGCAGAAGTTAATATCTACGGAACCGCGCTTTCGCTCCTTTCACAGCGTAGCGGACACTAAGCTCGAAAGTTGCTTCGCAACTTTGAACCTCACTAAGTGCCGACCGTTTTAATCCGAAGGATTTAAACATGTTCTAGGGGTTCCTTAAGAAATTAACTTCTGCCTGCGCTGGTAGTGAGAATAGCGGAATGGTTATCCTACGACTCGTGATATTCTTTCTCGGTATTCACATTCCAGATGTTATCCTTGTTCTCAATACCGTTTATGATGTTTTTGACAGTCTCAAAAGAGGTGACCATGGAGTGGTCAATATTGTTGTAGCGGTGCTGGCCGTTACGTCCTACACAGTAGAGATTGTCGAT
>CAMWMS010000218.1 GCA_947175435.1 uncultured Lachnospiraceae bacterium
TGCCTATAGAAATTATACGCATGCCTTATCCTTTTTTTACTATATAATTATGCCTAACCGCTCAGCAGTATGCACTTTCTTCTTCGGATACATACCACTTTTTATACTCATTGCGCCCGCTTTTCGGTCCTACCCTTTCACCGCTCCGGAAGTCATCCCGTTGACAAAGAACTTCATCAGGCAGAAATAGAGAATAACGATCGGCACGGCAATAAACACTGATCCCGCCGCAAACCGGGCGAACTCCGTATCCCCCAGATTCATCAATCCCACCGCTACCGTATAGAGATCCTTTTCCTTCAGTAAAAGCTTCGGCAGGATAAAGTCGCTCCATGGGAACACAAAGCTGGTCAAAGCTGTATACACAATGATCGGCAGTGACAACGGCAGATTGATCTTATAGAACACTTGAAAATTTGTCGCACCGTCGATCCTCGCCGCCTCGTCTATGGAGATCGGTATCGTATCGAAGAAGCCCTTCTGTGTCAGATATCCCATAGGCGCATTGGCGCTGTAGATCAGAATCAGTCCCCACATTTTATTGATTAGCCCGAATTGTGTCATAATAATGTAGACCGCTATCATTCCCATGAAGGAAGGAAACATCCCCAGCACCAGCGTTGTTTTCATGATCATCTTCCTGCCGCGGAACTGGAATCTGGACATCGTATATGCTGTCAGGATGACCAGAAAGCTCCCGATCAGACAGCTCATCACAGCTATAAAGAGCGTATTGCGAAACCACTGCGGATAGTTATACATTTCCGTATCGGTAAACAAATTGCGAAATGTATCCAGACTGTATTCCTGTGGGAAGAATCCCTTAAAGGAATAGATAGATCCGGACTTACTGAAAGATGCAAGTATCAACCACAGACACGGAAACAGGAATATAAAACACACAACAATCAAAATCAGGTGTGTCAGCGCCGCATCAATCATGCGCACAGTTTTTCTTTTCATCGGAATGTATCCTCCTCTCTGTAGGACGAGCTGTTCGTATAGATCATCAGCGATATCAGCGACGTAATAATGAAAATAACCAGACTGATCGTTGCGCCCACATTGTAATAATTATTATTGATCGACAAATTATACAGCCAGTTAATCAGCAGATCGGTATCACTGGCAAGGAAATAACCGTCTATGTACAAACCTCCCCTCAGGAAGAAAAAGATTCCGAAATTGTTAAAATTTCCGATAAACTGCGAGATCAGAACCGGTGTCGTGGAGAACAGTACAAAGGGCAGCGTAATATGTCGAAACTGTTGGAACGCATTGGCCCCGTCGATCTTCGCCGACTCCATCTGGCTTGCATCCCGATTGGACAGAATACCGGTAGCCAAAAGCATAATGGAAGGCACGCTGATCCATGCGTTAATCGTAAATCCGATGATCCTTGCCGTCCACTTCGCATCAATATCCAGAAATCCCACTGCGGGATGTCCCATGCCCGTAATGATCTGATTCACGGGTCCGCCATAGGAAAACATGAACTTAAATCCAAGCAGCGTGATAAATCCCGGCACTGCATAAGCAAGCATGGGAAAAGCTCTCCAGAACGCCTTGCCCTTGACACAGTCTTTATTGAGAAGGAGCGCCAGTCCGAGTCCGGCAAAGTAATTGACTGCCGTAGAAATCAACGCCCACATCAGATTCCACACCAAGATTCTGGTGAAAGTCGGAGCGAACTGTGACAGCGTCGCCACCTGCACAAAATTATCTATTCCCACCCAGTCTACCAGCTTAGGCGGCACCGTACTGCCGCCGTAATTGGTAAAAGCGATCAAAATCATAAAAATAATGGGTAAAATATTGAAGACGCATACTCCCACAATCGGTAAGAGTAAAACTGTCTTGTAGAATTTGCGATCCAGAAGCTGCTTAAGTTCTTGCCGAAATTTCATCGGCCTGCCGCCTCTTTCACAGAGCTTTTGCGTCTCATACACATCCTTAATATTAGATAGATAACAATACACGAGAAATAATACTGCAATAACAGACAGGGTTCCCATAAGCAGCATGACTACAGAGTTATCACCCTCTACGCCGAGCCATGTGTCAGCTTCCTGCGTTCCCAGCGTAAACAGCCCGATCAAATCACGAACGCCCCTGCGCACAAAATACCCGACAGCCATGGCCAAGACAGCCAGATAGCACAGTCCCTTGCCGATCTGTCCATACAGAATCTGCCCCAATCCCATCACGCACATGCTTAGTTTTACATTTTTGCCCGCCGTTTGTAACAAATCATGTGCCGCTTTTCTTTTATTACCAGTTTTCATAGCATTCCTCATTTCTTCTCACACTTCCCGCCATACCGTTCTTTCGGACGTAATGTTTTCCTTCGCGCTTATATATCCCATTCAATCTACGCTCGCCGGTTACTGCCCCGCCAGCGTATGAATCGCATCGTAGATCTGCTGATCTACCGACTCCAGTCCTTCCTTGATCCGATCAAGGGAGGTATATTTTTTATCCGTTGTACGGAAGGCATCTTTTGCCAGATCCTGGAAAAAGGTCTGCGCCGGCGTCCATACCTGCTCAATTTCCCGAATCGACGGCATGAGCACGATATCTCCCTGATCCAGATTGCTGTATATGATCTCGGAAATACCGCCTACCGCCTCGGCCGCATCGCTGCGCGCCGGAACGATTCCTAAATACTCGTTTCTTTTCATGACCATTTCATAATCTGTGGCAAACTCCACAAAAGCAAGACAGGCATTGGGCGCCTTCGTGTAAGCGCTGATCGCATAGCCGTTCACACCACCCATAGTCTTTAAGGGAATCAGCTCCGGATTTTCCTCTGTCAGATCACCGCTGGCGGGAAGCTTAGGTACTTGTGTAATGACCAGATTCTCTTCAGCCTTGGCCTGTGCCTCCTCAGAACTTAAACCCTCCTTTTCATAGGCATTTGCCAGTTCCCTCAGAAACAGGGTTGTAACATCCGGCGTAGTCATCGTGGCAAAATAGGTGCCGTCCGCCAGCTTGCTGTAAGCACTGACCGTAACGGAATCATCGATACAATCCTCATTCATCAAAGAGGCCTGCTGCAAAATTACATTGGCGCCGACAGCTGCATCTCCCGCCGCAAATCCAATATCTGTCGCATCCGTATTGTTATCACCGAATACATATCCGCCATAGGAGAAGAGAAATCCCGATGAGAAATAGACATCATACAAGGAACGCATATAGCCGAATTTTCCCTCACCCTGATCTACGATCTGCTTGGAATACCGATACATATCATTCCAGTTCTCCACCATATCAGGTATCTTGTTACCATCCTTGTCCCACTCTGTCTCCCAGTTATCGGGAAGCATGTCCTTACGATAAAACAACATGGACGACTGTATATTGACGGGCACGCCCATAATATATTCCGTACCGTCTACATCCGCCCTATAGGCGTCCCATGCCGCCTGCGGAATCTTGTCATAACACGCCATACTCTGTACAGGAATCGGATAGATATGCTTTCCCTCCACGTATTTCATCAGAACATCATTGGCCTGATATAGTACATCCGGCCCATAACCGTAAGGGCCGTCGTCCGCCAGGTTGCTGTACTGATCCATGTTGGCATCCACGACCACAATTCCGTATTCCTTATACTTCTCGTTAAATGCGTCCATCAATTCCTGAAAATATCCTTCGGCAATCGCCGTATCATTCTCTAGGACGCGGATAGTCACATCACGCTCCAGTTCCCCGCTATAGATCCCTTTCAGCTGCGCCGCCTCACCGTTTTCTCCTTCTTCTTCGACGCTGCCCAATGTTTCCGAAGAGTTCGGCTCCGCCTCTGTCCCTGCCTCTCCACAGCCTGACAGCAGCCCGATCACCATCGCTCCCGTCAGTATCATACTTCCGATCCTTTTCATAATCCGCACCCGCCTTTCTTTATTCTGGCAATCACAAAACCGTCTTTTCCCAAACTGCCGGAGATCTTTCCCTGTTCTGCCCCGGATTCCCCATTCAGAATCAAATGATTCCCTATTAATACATTCCCTTTACATTGCACCGCTGCTTCCGCTTCTGACTCGTTGACCATGAGCAGGAACTCTTCCTCTCCCAGGAATCTGCTCAGGCAAAACAACTCTCCTTTAGAAGTAATACGGATTTCTCCCTGCTGCACGACTTTTTGTCTGCGAAGCTCCAATAAATCCGTGACCCTTTTGTAGAAATCTTCGTCCCAATTCTCCCGATTCCAGTCAAAACAGCGCCTGTTGTCCGGATCATATCCGCCTTCTAACAGTATTTCCGTTCCGTAATAAATGCAGGGCGCACCCGGAAACATGCACATCACCGCAATTGCCGAAAGCACTTTGTCCTTGTTGCGGCATACACTGGTATAGAAACGATCCGTATCATGAGAATCTAACAGATTCATCATCATGGTATTTACCTGCCCGGTATTACGCATCAGTAGCCCGTTCAGCTTCCACGCAAATTCCTGTGCCCCGAAATTCTCAAAAACATAATAGTCTAAACAGGCTTTGGTAAACGCGTAATTCATGATGCTGTCATATTGATCTCCGCGCAGGAAGCTGTTGGCATCATGCCAGTTCTCTCCGATGATTACGCAGTCCTTCTTAACCTCTTTGACCCGCTTTCTGAATGTTCTCCAGAA
>CAMWMS010000219.1 GCA_947175435.1 uncultured Lachnospiraceae bacterium
GGTAGAACACCAGCCTTCCAAGCTGGATACGTGGGTTCGATTCCCATCACCCGCTCTTATCGTATGCTTTACATGCGATTATCATACGTGTTCGTAGCTCAGCTGGATAGAGCAACGGCCTTCTAAGCCGTGGGTCGGGGGTTCGAATCCCTTCGAGCACGTTATATGGTGGGTATGGCGCAGTTGGCTAGCGCGCCAGATTGTGGCTCTGGAGGCCGAGGGTTCGAGTCCCTCTATCCACCCTTACACGGGAAGGTGCAGGGACGCAGTGATCTGCGACCGTCAGATACCTCGCCGCAAGTTGTCTCGGATATCTTCTCCGAGGGAATAATGGGCTATCGCCAAGCGGTAAGGCACAGGACTTTGACTCCTGCATGCGCTGGTTCGAATCCAGCTAGCCCAGTTCATGGACCACTAGCTCAGGTGGTAGAGCACTTGACTTTTAATCAAGTTGTCTGGGGTTCGAATCCCCAGTGGTTCACTAAAATATTTCTTAGTGTAGATATGGGGATTCGAACCCTAGGGCGACATCCCCAGTGGTTCACTAAATTGTTTCTTAGTGTAGATATGGGGATTCCAACCCCACGGCGACATCCCCAGTGGTTCACTAAAGCAACCCAACTTTAGGAAGTGTGGTTGTTTTTTTGATGCATTTTATTTTATAGAACAGCCGATATGAATAAGCTGAGATATAAAAGGAAAGACAAGGTGAAACAAGAAGATATGGCGGAACAGACGAGAGAAAATAAAATGGGCGTTATGCCGGTCAATAAGCTGCTGATTACGATGTCTTTGCCCATGATGGCCTCCATGCTGGTACAGGCGCTCTACAACGTGGTGGACAGTATCTTTGTGTCGCGGATCAACGAAAATGCACTGACTGCAGTGTCACTTGCTTTCCCGATTCAGACATTGATGGTGGCAGTCGGGGTAGGAACCTGTGTTGGTATCAACGCAGTATTGTCTAAGGCTCTGGGGGAAAAGAATCAGGAGGTCGTAAACAAGACGGCGGGAAACGGTATGTTTTTGATGGCGCTCAGTTATCTCGTATTTCTGATGGTGGGACTGTTTGCGACAAAAAGATTCTATCTGAGCCAGACAGATGACGCACAGATCGTACAGTACGGTTGTGAGTATCTTTCGGTAGTGTGTTGCTTATCTTTCGGTATGTTCACGCAGTTTACCTTTGAGAGATTGTTACAGTCAACGGGTAAGACTTTTTACATTATGGTTACGCAGGGGCTCGGCGCTGTCATCAATATTATTTTAGACCCTATTTTTATCTTCGGGCTGTTCGGAATGCCTCGGCTGGGTGTGCGTGGTGCGGCTGTGGCGACTGTAATCGGGCAGATTACGGCGGGTCTGTTGGCTTGTGCCATAAATATAAAGAAAAACGACGAAATACAGATTACTGGGCAGGCGCTTAAACCTGACGCGGAGATCATTAAACTGATATATAAGATCGGTGTGCCGTCTATCATCATGCAGGCGATCGGTTCGGTTATGACTTACGGAATGAATCGGATATTAATCACTTTCAGTTCGACGGCGACGGCAGTATTCGGAGTATACTTTAAATTGCAGAGTTTCATTTTTATGCCGGTATTCGGCATGAACAACGGACTGGTTCCCATTCTGGCATATAACTACGGTGCGGGGAGAAAGGATCGTTTTACCGATTCGTTGAAATGTGGTGTGAAGTATGCGATAGGAATTATGGTGATTGGACTGATTATTTTCCAGACGATTCCTGATATGCTCCTCAAACTCTTTGATGCCTCCGATGATATGTTGGCAATCGGTGAGTCGGCTCTGCGGACGATCAGCTACAGCTTTGTATTTGCCGGATTCGGTATCGTGTGCGGAACGGCGTTTCAGGCGCTAGGCTGCGCTACATACAGTATGATGGTTTCCATAGCGAGACAGCTGGTGGTGCTGCTTCCAGCGGCGTATCTGCTTGCATTGTCTGGTGATGTCAACCAGGTATGGTGGGCATTCCCGATCGCGGAGCTGATGTCGTTACTCATGACGGTCATCTTTATGGTTCGGATCAACAGGAAGATTATCCGGCACATAGGAGAAGATAATGTGAGCGGAAATGTTATCCAGATGGAGGAGGCATAAGGCAGAATATATCAGTGATGAGAAAAACGATATTGCGTTTATAACGAAATATCATTTTGTGGAAATTGCATAATGACTTTGCAGGGCTCCTATGATACAATTAAAAAACAGAGAGATGAGAGAATGGCTGTACAACTTAATAAGGAGGTACAGGCTATGGCGGATCACGAACTATTACTTGCCATTTCCAACATGCTTGATACGAAACTGAAGGCGGAGTTTCAAGCATTGAGGATGGAACTGCATGAGGAGATCCAAGCGTTGGGGATGGAACTGCATGAGGAGATTCAGGCAGTAAGGACGAAACTGCATGAGGAGATTCAGGCAGTAAGGACGGAACTGCATGAGGAGATTCAGGCAGTAAGGATGGAACTGTATGAGGAGATTCAGGCAGTAAGGACGGAACTGTATGGAGAAATTCAGTCAGTAAGAGCGGAAGTACAAGATTTAAGAGAAGAACTGCAAGAGGTAAAAGCAGATGTGCAGACACTGAAAGCAGATGTAAAGACGCTGAAAACAGAAGTACAGACGCTAAAAGAAGAAATGCACCGCATCAAATTGTATCAGGAGAATGTCATTATGCCGAGGATCAATACGATTGAGGCATGCTACACCGATACATTTAAGCGGTATGCCATGTATGTTGAAAAGATGGAATCTACTTTTCAGGATGTGGAAATGCTTAAAATTGTTGTGGCGGAGCATTCGGAACAGCTTAAAAAGCTGGCATGAAGTAAACGGTAATTTTGATTAGTTATTGCGCTGCCATGTAAGGAACATTTGCATGGCAACAGCAATTAACTCTATATAAGCGGATATGGCGGAATTGGCAGACGCGCCAGATTTAGGTTCTGGTGTCCATGACGTGCAGGTTCAAGTCCTGTTATCCGCACTACATTTTTTAATCCGAATCCGGTCCCGGTTGGGGAGGGTTCGGATTTCCTATCTACGATGGCGGATGCAATTATTTCGGAAACAAAATGTTAAGGATCAGAAAGGATAAGACGATTGCATGAAAAGAGAAGAAGCAAGGCGCAGAGCGGAAGAATTGGTAGGCCGGATGACATTGGAGGAGCGCGCCGGACAGTTACGGTATGACGCACCGGCGATAGAGCGGCTGGGTATTCCGGCATATAACTGGTGGGGAGAGAGTCTGCACGGAGTGGCGAGAGCAGGTATTGCCACGGTATTTCCGCAGGCAATCGGCATGGCGGCATCTTTTGACGATGCACTGATCGGGGAAATTGCCGGCTGTATCGCCACGGAGGGTAGGGCGAAATATAATGAGTTCTCGGCGGAGAATGACAGAGATATTTACAAAGGACTCACGTTTTGGTCTCCGAATGTCAATATCTTCCGTGATCCCAGATGGGGGCGCGGGCATGAGACTTACGGTGAAGACCCTTATCTGACATCGAGGCTCGGTGTGGCGTATGTCAAAGGGCTGCAGGGAGACGGAGAAGTCATGAAAGCGGCGGCATGCGCCAAGCATTACGCGGTGCATTCCGGTCCGGAGGCAATGCGCCATGAGTTTAATGCCGAGGCGACGGCTAAGGATATGGAGGAGACATATCTTCCGGCTTTTGAAGCACTGGTGACGGAAGCGCATGTGGAAGCGGTCATGGGGGCTTATAACAGAACGAACGGGGAACCCTGCTGCGGAAGTAAAACACTGATTCAGGATATCTTGCGGGGTAAATGGAAGTTTGAGGGACATTTTGTATCCGACTGCTGGGCGATCAAGGACTTCCACGAGAATCATATGGTGACATCTACTCCTGCGCAATCGGCAGCCATGGCGATCAATGCGGGGTGTGATTTAAATTGCGGTTCTACATATCTGCACCTTTTGGCGGCATACGAGCAGGGACTGGTTACGGAAGAAGCCATTACGGAGGCGGCTGTACGCCTGTATACGACCCGTTATCTGCTGGGATTGTTTGACAAGACAGAATATGACGACATTTCCTATGAAGCGGTGGAGTGTAAAGAGCATGTGGCGCTGGCCGATCAGATTACAAAAGAGAGCGTTGTTATGCTGAAGAACGACGGTATCCTGCCGCTTGATATCAATCAAATAAGAACGATCGGCATTATCGGTCCGAATGCCGACAGCAGAAAGGCGCTGATGGGTAATTATCACGGGACGTCCTCCGAGTATGTGACGGTTTCCGAGGGAATCCAAAGATATGCGGAAGGCAGGGCAAGGGTGCTGTACTCGGAAGGCTGTGCGCTGTTTGAGGAGAAGACTGAGTCTCTGGCCATGAAAGGGGATCGGCTGACGGAAGCAAAGATTGTGGCAAAGCACAGCGATGTTGTCGTATTGTGCATCGGATTAGATGAGACTCTGGAAGGGGAAGAAGGAGATACGGGCAACAGTTATGCTTCCGGCGATAAGTTAGATCTGCTTCTGCCAAAGTCCCAGACGGATCTGATGGAACCCGTTTCATCCGTCGTCAAGCCAGT
>CAMWMS010000220.1 GCA_947175435.1 uncultured Lachnospiraceae bacterium
TTTTTTGGTAGACATTCCGGATTGTGTGGGACATGATATAAAATAAAAAACTTTGACTTTTTTATTATGTTATTCGTTATACAAGATAGAGGGAGGTGATCATGTGCTTGAGAAAATTATACGGAAGTATTACGACGAGATCTTCCGGTATTGCTACCATCATGTAGCAAGCCGCGCCATGGCGGAGGATTTATGTCAGGATACTTTTGTGAGTTTCATCGAGCACTATGAGGAGTATCGCCATATGGGTAAGACCAGGAACTATCTCTATACGATTGCAAAGAATAAATGTCGCGACTGTTACAAGAAGAAAACACCGCTTTACATGGAGGAGCTTCCGGAACCGGAAGCGGCAGAGTGTATAGAGGAAACGGTAGTGATCAGGCAGATGGTCATGAGTCTGCCGGAGGAGTTTCGGGAGGCGGTTACGCTGCGGTACTTTCAGAATCTTCGATATAAGGATATTGCTGCGATCCTTAAAATCAGTCTTTCGCTTGCTAAGTACAGGGTGAAGAAAGGATTGGAACTGTTATCTGAAATGGAAGGAGGCATCCATGAAACCAAGGGAGATTAAGAGAAAATTAAGACAATATGCGACAGCATGTGAGAAGATTGTGCCGATGGAAAAAGAGCTCAGAATACAGGAACTTATGCAGATGGAAATGCAACATGCAAAAGAGCGCAAAAGTTCATCACAAAAGACGGACTTGAACGCTGTCCCCGTATCATGCACGAGAGGAACCGTGTGGAATTTTATATGGGAACAGATCGGTTATCTAGGAAAATACTGTCTGATCTGGCAGGCTGTGTGGATCGCGCTTTTCTTTTATATGATGCTGTATGGTGTGTCGTATTTTTTCGGTGAGTCAGATGGAAATGGGATTCTGGTGGCGGTCTCGATTCTTACACCGCTTCTCATATTGCTTACGGTAGAAGAAGTTACGAAAGTGTACCACAGAAGTATGCTGGAAATTGAGTACGCGACAAAGTATTCTCTGCGCAGCGCAGTAATGATTCGGTTGTCGTCTCTGTGCGTGGTGCACGCGCTCATACCGGTGTTATGTATTGTCTGTCTGCATTCCAGGTTGGAATCCGATGTGGGAAGGCTTTTGATTTATGGGTTTACGCCGATGGTCATTGCGACGGGAATTTTGCTCAAATTGATGCAATACTGTCAGGGAGAATTGCTGAAGAGCGCGGCGGTGGGAATCTATGTGATGACGGCAGCCCTGGTAGTTGTCGGGAATACAAAATATTTCGGATGGTATCAACCGGAGTGGTTCAAGGCGTGGTGCATGGTGTGTGCAGTCGGTGTTGTATTTGTTATCCGGCAGTTTATGCGCCTGAACGGAAAACTGTCCAGCTATGAGCAGATCGTGCAATATGAGTAAGCGGATAAACAGAAAAAAAGAAAAGAATTGGGCGGATTATATGAAGTAATATTGAGCGGGCTGGAATGGCGGAAATAAAGGGAAACACGGAAACAGTATTATCTGAAACAGCAAATTACGAGAAAGCAGAGCATGAAATATCAGAATTTGAAAAAGGAAAGGACTTGAAATATGGAACTGATATTAGACCGGGTGACAAAACAGTATAAAAATAAGATTGCAGTAGATCGACTGAGCACCACTTTAAAAGAAGGCGTTTATGGACTTCTCGGTGCAAACGGCGCTGGCAAAACGACGCTTATGCGTATGATATGCGGCATTGCCGAGATCAGCAGCGGTGAGATTCGGCTTGGCGGCGAGGAAATTGGAGCGATGGAGGGAAGGTATCGGGATCTGCTTGGATATCTGCCGCAGGATTTTGGATATTATCCTAATTTTACGGCAATGGAATTTATGTTATACATTGCGTCCTTAAAAGGCTTAAACCGAAGTTATGCCAAGCAACAGAGCAAGCTCCTTTTACAGAAAGTGGGACTGGCAAACGAAATGCGGCATAAGATCAAAACCTTTTCCGGCGGTATGCGGCAGAGGCTGGGTATTGCCCAGGCATTACTGAATGATCCGAAAATTCTTGTGCTGGATGAGCCTACGGCGGGATTAGACCCGAAGGAGAGGGTACGTTTTCGCAATATGATCGCGGAATTGGGTAAAGAGCGGATCGTCATTCTCTCCACCCATATCGTGTCGGATGTAGAGGAGATTGCAGACTGGATTTTCCTGATGAAGCAGGGACAGTTTATCGCACAGGGAACATTGGAGGATTTGAAAAAACATTATCTGGAAGTGGCGGGGGATGAGGAGCCGGAGAAATTTAATCTGGAGAAGCTTTATCTATTCTATTTTTCCGAGGAAAAAATCTGACTGTTACCGGGACGAAATGAACAGAAATATTTGACTTTGAAGAGAGGGAGACAAGGTTATGATACGATATGAATGGAAGAAAATATTTGAGCGCAGACTTAATGTGATTGCTATGCTGCTGGGATATATACTGATTGGTATATGTGCATTTAACTATGTTACGCAGGAGCGTTTCTATGATGAAAAGACAGACAGTTACATAGAGGGAATCGAGGCGATCCGTATGGGGCAGGCAAGAGCCAAGGCACAGACGGATGTGATCACTGAGGAGTATATGACGGAACTTATCAGTGAGATACAAAGTCACGATATGGATTTAGAGAGCGATGAGGCATATATGGAAGTTATTCGTCAACTGGGAGATATCTTTTATTTCGCGGCAAAAAGTTATACGGACATGAGAGAAAACATAATAAATAAAAATGCTTTGAGAGAACTCGATCTGACGGACGGCGCAAGATTTTATGAGCATCGCATAGAGAAGATTACAGATTATCTCAACTGTGATTTTTCTTATGGCAACTATACGGAATCGGAGAAAGCATATTGGGTTGAAAAGGCGGAGCATACAAATATTCCATTCCGGTGGGGAGACCAGAGCGTTATGAACTATATCTGGGAATTGGTTTTCGTAGGCGTATATCTGTTGTTTGTTGTTATCATATGCACAAGTTCTGTCTTTTCTGCTGAGTATGAGTCCGGCGCAGCGTTTCTGTTGCTTACGACAAAGTATGGAAAAGACAGGATGATCTGGTCTAAGATTGCGGTTTCCGTACTTTTTGTAGTGGGGTATCTGATGGGAGGCGCGTTGCTTGCGGTTGGCTCAATCGCTTTGGTACTGGGACTTCCGGGTGCGGATCTGCCGGTGCAATTATGGAACTCGGTGATACCGTATAATCTCACTGTCGGGCAGGCATGTCTTTGTAACCTTGCAATTATTTTGCTCATTGGTATTGCACTTGCACTGGTGCTGCTTTGTAGCTCTGCGGGTTTACGTTCCTCGCTTGCGACGCTGGTCATTGGTGCGGCGATCATCATTGCGCCGGCATTTTTCCCCATGAGCAAGAAAAGCGGTTTGTGGAATCATATCAATTACCTTTTCCCGGTCAGGGCATGTAACCTGGAAGAAATGATGGGATCGTTTGTGAGTTATAAGATGGGAAATGTTATCATCTCCTATGTGGTAATGGTGGTGATCGTGTATACGGTGATCAGTGCCGGGGCGCTGTTGTTGATTCGGAGGGCATTTGTGAAGGCGAAGTAGAGATAAAAATAAAGGGAATGTTTGTGCCGTAGCGCTAACACTCCCTTTTTATGGTTGATTTTTCCGTTGTCTGCCAACCTCCTGCACTGGTGCCGTTATCGTAGCGCCTCCTTCATCGATTTCACATATTCTCCGACATACTTCGGCGCGTCTTTCCCGTATTTTTCCAGCAGTTTAATAATCGCTGAACCGACAATGGCTCCGTCAGAGATATCCGCCATTTTCTTAGCCTGTTCGGGTGTGGAAATACCGAAGCCGATAGCACACGGAATATCGGTATTCTGGCGAACCACATCAACGATGGATTTCAGGTCGGTCTTTATCTCACTTCTCGTTCCGGTGACGCCCAGAGAAGATACGATGTATAGGAAACCGTCCGATTCCTTTGCAATCATGGCAATACGGTTTTCGGAAGTAGGTGCGACCAGAGATATCAGATCCACCCCGTACTCACGGCACATAGGAAGAAATTCTTCTTTTTCTTCAAAAGGCAGGTCGGGCAGAATCAGCCCGTCAATTTCAATATCGCGGCATGTTGAGATGAATCGTTCCGTTCCATAGGAAAAAATAACGTTAGCGTAGGTCATAAACACCATCGGGACTTTGACATCCTGACGAAGCTCTTTGACAAATGCAAAAATCTTGTCTGTGGTAACACCGCCGCTTAATGCGCGGATATTAGCGCCCTGGATGACGGGACCTTCTGCGGTGGGATCAGAAAAGGGAATTCCAAGTTCGATCAGATCGGCACCGTTTTCTACAGCGGCACGGACAGCGGCGGCGGTTGTTTCCAAGTCGGGATCGCCGCAGGTAATAAAAGCGATGAACGCTTTTCCGTTTTCAAAAGCTGATTTTATCTTACTCATGGATATCCTCCCCTCTGTAGCGGGCGATTGCGGCACAGTCCTTATCGCCTCTTCCGGAAATGGTGATAACGATGATCTGGTCTTTATCCATCTTCGGTGCAATTTTCAT
>CAMWMS010000221.1 GCA_947175435.1 uncultured Lachnospiraceae bacterium
GGGGGTGTCAGCAGAAGAGGAAGTGGCAGTGGTTTTATGAAATGTTTGAAATTACTTCCAAAATATGGCATTATTAATATAGAATGTTGTTATCGATAAAAGGTATTTATCAATATGGGAAAAATCGTGTGCCTGATGGGGCGAAGTTCATCAGGAAAAGATACAATCTATAAAGAACTGCTGGCGCAGAACCAAGTGATGCTGCAACCCATCGTTCCCTATACGACCAGACCGATTCGGGCGGGAGAAAGAGACGGGGTGGAGTATCATTTTACGGATGAAGAAGGATTCCTGAGGCTCCAGAATCAGGGAAGAGTGATAGAGGACAGAGTATATCATACTTGCTTGGGCATGTGGCGGTATTTTACGGTTGCGGATGAGAAAATTGATCCCAAAAGCGGTTCTTATGTGGTGATCGGCACGCTGGAATCCTATGAGCAGATGAGACGGTTCTACGGAGAAGATAAGGTGCTTCCGATTATGATCGAGCTGGACGACGGGGTGCGGCTTCAGAGGGCACTGGATCGGGAAATGGCGCAGGATCACCCGAAATATGAAGAGATGTGCCGGCGCTTTTTGGCGGATGCCGAAGATTTCTCGGAGGATAAGCTTACCAAGGCAGGAATCGGCCAGACATTTTATAATGGTGAGTTGAGCAGATGTCTGGAAGAGATTCTGGTATATCTACAAGAAAATTGTAACGAAGACGATATATAATATGGCGATACGGTGTGAATCAATTCGGGTCGTATGAAATCCAGAGAATATTTATGGCGGGGAGGTGACGGGAGATGGATATTAAAGTAAATCAAATACAGCAGGCGATGCCGGTGGAACAGACGCAGCAGGCGCAGGAGACGGACGGCACTTTTAAGTTCACTCTTGTCAGCAGGATAGAGGAACAGGATCTGCAGAATGCTTTGGCGAATATGATGGAGGAGATCACTAGGCAGGGGGATAAGCTGGCGAAGCATCGCGATATCAAGGATATGAGGAGATATCGGGCGCTGATCAAGGATTTCTTAAACGAGGTAGTCAATCGTTCCCATGCTTTTTCCAGAGAGAATTTCCTCGACCGGAAAGGGCGTCACAGGGTATACGGCATTATCCGGCTGATCGACGAGAATCTGGATCAGCTGGCTCAGGAGCTTGTGAAGGATGAGCAGGACAATCTGGCGATTCTCAATAAGATAGGGGAGATCAGAGGGCTGCTGTTGGATATTTTTACTTAATGATGAAAGAGGTATAAAAGGGCGACAGTGACTGAGAGATAAAGCATTAAATAACGGGTGGGGTTATAGATGGCTAAATTTACGGATATTATAGGACAAGAACAGTTGAAAGAGCATTTGCAGAACGCGATTGCTACGAATAAAGTTTCACATGCATATATCATCAACGGAGAGAGGAGTTCCGGTAAGGAATTTATTGCCCGTGTTTTTGCGATGGCGCTGCAATGTGAGAAGAGTGGGGTAGAGCCTTGCGGGGAATGTCACTCCTGCAAACAGGCGCTCAGCAATAATCAGCCCGACATTGTATATGTCAGTCATGAAAAGCCTAACACGATAGGCGTGGAGGATATCAGGGCACAGATCAACGGGGACATCGGGATCAAACCTTACAGCAGTCCGCGAAAGATCTACATTATGAATGAGGGCGAGAAAATGACGGTGCAGGCGCAGAATGCATTGTTGAAGACGTTAGAGGAGCCGCCGGAGTATGCGGTGATTCTCATTCTTACCACTCATGTGGAGGCGCTGCTTCCGACGATCTTAAGCCGCTGTGTGGTACTTAATATGAAGCCGGTGTCGGACATGCTTGTGAAAAAATATCTGATGGAAGAGCTGGCAGTGCCGGATTATAAGGCGAATATCTGTGTCGCTTTCGCAAGAGGCAATATCGGCAAGGCGAAGCTGCTCGCCAGCAGTGAAGAGTTCGAGAAGGTTAAGGACGAGGCGATTACGCTGGTGAAATATATCAATGACATGGAAGTCAACGAGATCGTCAAAGCGATCAAGAAGATCACGGAATACAAATTTGATGTCAATGATTATCTGGATATACTGTCTGCGTGGTATCGGGATGTGCTGCTTTTTAAGGCCACAAAAGATGTGAACAGTCTGATCTTTAAAGAAGAGATACAGCAGATCATGAGAGTGTCGGACAGAAGCACATATGAGGGAATTGAGACGATTGTAAATGCATTGCAGCAGGCGAAGAGAAGACTGGAAGCTAATGTCAATTTCGATCTGACGATGGAACTTTTATTATTGACGATTAAGGAGAACTGAGTTGTCCGAGATCGTATCAGGGCGGATAATGTTGGCGCCTGAAAAGAACATGAGAAATATGGAGGTTGATAGATTATGATACGAGTGATAGGAGTGCGGTTTCGTACTGCCGGTAAGGTATACTATTTTGATCCGGGCAAGCTGGATATTAAGAAGAATGATCATGTGATCGTGGAGACGGCAAGAGGAATCGAGTACGGTACGGTAGTCGGTGATCCGAAAGAGGAGGAAGATGACAAGGTAGTTCAGCCGCTCAAGTCTGTACTTCGTATCGCAACACCGAAAGACGATGAGCAGGAAGCATCGAATAAACAGCGGGAGAAAGAAGCGTTTAAAATCTGTTTGGAGAAGATTAGAAAACACGATCTGCAGATGAAATTGATCGACGCGGAATATACTTTTGATAATAATAAGGTATTGTTTTATTTTACGGCGGACGGACGTATTGACTTCCGTGAACTGGTGAAAGATCTGGCTTCCGTATTTAAGACAAGAATAGAACTCAGACAGATCGGTGTCAGGGACGAGACGAAGATTCTGGGCGGGATCGGTATCTGCGGCAGACCGTTATGCTGCCATACGCATTTATCGGAGTTCGCACCGGTTTCGATCAAAATGGCGAAAGAGCAGAATTTGTCTCTTAACCCGACGAAGATTTCGGGTGTCTGTGGCAGACTGATGTGCTGTCTGAAGAACGAGGAAGAAACCTATGAGGAATTAAACAGGAGGTTGCCGAACGTAGGAGATTTTGTGACAACGGACGACGGGCTGAAAGGTGAAGTGCACAGCGTTAATGTACTGCGTCAGCTGGTAAAGGTCATCGTGGACGTGGACGACGAGAAAGAGATTCAGGAGTATAAGGTAGAGCAGCTTCGCTTTAAGAGAAAACACAATAAGAACCGCAAGATGGATGTCAGCGAGGCGGAGTTAAAAGAACTGGAGAAGCTGGAGAAACAGGATTCCAACAAGTCCAAGCTGGATGAAAATTAATATCGGACGGGAAGCATGAAAGGTCGGATATGGCGGCAGAGAGAAATGTTCCTTTGAAAGAAAATGAGAGAATCGATGATCTGGAGCGCAACGGATATCATATTATTCAGGATACCGGGCGCTTCTGTTTCGGCATGGATGCGGTGCTTTTATCCGGATTCGTCAAAGTAAAGGACAAAGCACGCGTGCTGGATCTGGGCACAGGGACAGGGATCATTCCGATTTTGCTGGAAGCCAAGACGGGGGCAGAACATCTGACAGGGCTGGAGATTCAGGAAGACAGTGCGGATATGGCCAGACGCAGCGTACGGTTGAATGGACTGGAAGATAAGATTGATATCGTGACGGGAGATATAAAAGAGGCAGGGAGTCTGTTCGACGCTGCTTCTTTTGACGTTATCACGTGTAATCCGCCCTATATGACGCATAAGCACGGGCTTATGAATCCCAATGACGCGAAAGCCATTGCGAGACATGAGATTCTGTGTACATTGGAGGATGTGATCGCACAGACGGCAAAACTGCTTAGGCCGGGCGGAAATTTCTATATGGTGCACAGACCGTTCCGGCTGGCGGAGATTATGGTACTGCTGCATGATTATAAATTAGAACCGAAAAGGATGCAGCTTGTGTATCCTTATGTAGATAAAGAGCCGAATATGGTATTGATCGAGGCGAACCGGGGCGGCAAACCGCGGATGACGGTGGAAAAACCGCTGATCGTGTACAAGGAGCCGGGCGTGTATATGCCGGAAATCTATGAGATCTATGGGTATTGAGCATGTAAAAAACAGAAAGAAAATATGTGCGTTGATGATGGCGCTGCTGCTGGCAGGCTGGCTGAGTGGATGCAGTGGGAATGATGTGGAAGCTATGGCCGATTCTGTAAGCGAAGACAATATGTCGGCAGTGGCGGAGCAGATGCCGGGCACCATATCGGGAAACGATGCGGCGGGCAGAGATAATATATTGGAAAATGCCGCATCGGGCGGCGAAGCCATATCGGAAAACAGTGTTCCGGACAGCGGTACCGTCGCGGACGATGGCGGGATCGAGGATATGCGTCCGGCCCCTGTTAAGGTCAAGGGGATCTATGTCAGTGGTCCGGTGGCAGGCACCGCGAAGATGGATGATTTGATCGATCTGGTGGAACAGACTGAGCTTAACGCGATGGTAATCGATGTCAAAAACGATGAGGGCAAGATAACCTATAAGATGCAGTCCGAGCAGGTATCAGAGCTGG
>CAMWMS010000222.1 GCA_947175435.1 uncultured Lachnospiraceae bacterium
GTGCCTCATCCGATGAGGCACAGGCCGCCATGGATAATGTGCAGCTGATTGCTAATAATATTGCCAATGTTTTTTTCTTCATTTTTTCTCTCCATTCTCTTGATGCAGGTTTCCATACCTGCTTTTTCTTCTTTTGATCAGTGATCTCACAGCCCGTTCATTTATAATACCGCTGAAGAAATCAAAAGGTTGCAAAATCTCAGGAAACTTTCCGATCCCTTTTTTCTACCATCCTGTCATACTGCCCATACATCTTCTGGACTTCATTCTCCAAAATGTAATAATGCCGTATGTAAGGAATCAGCAGTACGAGCAGCGCAATCGCAAGCAGTCCCACCGCGATCGTAAATGACACTACCGACAGAGCGATCACAATCATCTCAAGAAGTGCGAAAGTAACTGTCACGATCAAATGGATCAATCTCTCATGCTGGAAAAAGGAAACCTGAATCAAATGCTCTTTTATCACAGCATCCCAATCAGAATTATCCTGAGAGATCAACTCGTCAATGTATTTTCTGTAATTTAAGATCCGGTGTTCCATGCGCGATACTCCTCCCCATATATTTCTGCGCCGCATTCTACCGACGTGTTTATCATTGTATCATGTATATTTGTCGAGGAAAATACATTTTATTGCTTTTCCTGTCTTTCCCTGTCACTTTTTCCGCTCCTCAATCGTGTGTAAACGTGAAAAGACTTTTAAGCCGCCTTTTATACGGCAATTATTCCTGCACAAAAACACACTGATATGGGAGGACGATTCATGGATACCAAAGATTCACAGAAAACAAAATTTCATAAAAACCGAATCTTTTGCAAATCATTCACATTTTTTCTTTGCATCTTCTTATTGCTGCATCTAACCGTCGGCTGCGCTGACCGCAACCTTTCAGATGTAAACCAATCAGAAAACCCTGAAACTTCCGGTATGGGACGTTATGTAGAAACAATCACAGACTTGCCGGACAGCCTTTCCGGCTCTATAAATAAACTTTTCCGACTGGCAGATGACAGTCTGATCCTAACTGACACGACTGCACCTTTTCTGGTTTCTGAAGATAACGGAGATACATGGCTTACCGATGAACGGCCATGGCATACCCAGCTGTTAAACGAAGGTGCGTATGTCATCGATGTGGCAATCGGTCCGGATAATACCACCGCTGTAATCTACCAGCCTAGTGCCGTTAGAACAGAGTCAGACCCTCTTCTTCCCCAGCTTATGCTGATTGAATCTGACGGCACGCAGATACCTGTTACAGTCAGTTCCCCGAATGACGCGCAATACCTGGTCAAAGTTTTTACTACAGATTGCGGCAGAATATTTGTCACACTATTTGCACAGAATAATTTTAATATCTATGAAGTCCTGAAAGACGGTAGCAGCCGGCTGTTTCTTACTATGGATGAAAAATCGCCGGATCAGCTCCTACTGTCGGACCATTTGATGATTATATACGGAACCGAGTATGAATCTCCTCTTATCTATGATGTAGCATCAGAAACATATCTGGAAGATGCCGTACTCTCCGATTTTATCATTGACCATACCACGAGGACTTCCTCCGCTACAGAATCAAATGGTTCATTCTACGCTACGGACTGGTATATATTCACGGCATCCGATAATTCTATTTGGCTGGCCGGGCAGGGAGGTCTGTACCGTCACACAATAGGTGGAAGTGCATTAGAACAGATCATTGACGGAAACCTTTCGGTGCTGAGCGATCCTTCGTATCATATTACCGGAATTATACCGCTGGATGATTATGAGTTTCTGGCCGTCTTCCGCAACCGGAAATTGGTACATTTTACATATGACCCGAGTATACCATCCAAACCTTCAAAGACATTAAAGGTTTATAGTGTGGAAAATAATGATACCATACGTCAAGCAATTACCTTATATCTGTCGGATCATCCGGATATCTATATCGAATATGACATCGGTATGTCCGCTGACGATGCTGCCACAAGAGAGGATGCATTAAAGAAACTGAACACGAAGATTATGGCAGGAAACGGTCCCGATGTAATAGTCATGGATAATATCCCTCTGAACACCTATATTAAAAAAGGTGTTTTGAAAGATCTCTCTCCGGTATGGAATCAGATAAATGAAACGGAACCTCTTTTTACAAACATTGGAAATGCCATGAAAAGTGAAGACGGTAATATCTATGCCCTTCCCTGCGAAATACAGATTCCCATTCTCTTTGGAGATGAGGTGGTAATCTCTCAAATGAATGACTTGAAGAGCATTGCCGACATGACCGAATCTCTGCGGCAGGAAAATCCCGGACAGGACTTATTCGGCTTCTATACTACGGAAGACATATTGCGCCTTTTCACTACGGTATCTGCTCCGTCATGGACAACAGATTCCGATGAGCTTAACATACAATATCTTTCCGATTTTCTGGAACAGACGAAAAGATTGTATATCGCCCAAAACGAAAACAATATGGAAGATCAGCCGGAAATATACGTTGTCGGTACTCAAAGAGACAGCACAGATGCCCGATTAAATTTAAAAGTAATAGAATATGTGGGAAGATACTTATCATCATTTACCTGCGGCATTCTTCACAATCCTAATGTTTATGCCGAATTAAATTCTGTCAACGAAATAAACGGATTTGAGTCCTGCGGATGGAAAACGATGAACGGGCAAAATGATCATGTGTTTATTGCCCAAACGATTGTCGGAATCAGCTCAACTACACATAATACTGATTGCGCTGAAGATTTCCTGCGCGTCTGTCTGAGCACTGAAAATCAGTTAAACCTGCGTTCCGGATTACCGGTCAACAAGACGGCATTAAATAATACTTTCCCGTTAATCGATGATCAAACTTCCGAGCACCTGCCCTATGACAGCGAATATCTGGCCGACTCGGAGGGAAACTTGACCAGATTTGACATTTATCCACCGAACCAGGAGGCTATTACTGTATTACGTGTCTGTATAGAAGATGCCAATACCCCATATATAGAAAACAAACTGTTGGAAGATGCCGTCTGCAAACAGGGCATTGCTTACCTGCAGGGAGATATTTCTCTGGAAGAAGCACTGGATTCCATTAAGAAACAACTAACGATTTACATGACAGAATAGCATGGCGGAGGAGGTCGCGTGTCGTGAACAGAAAAAGTGAATCCGAAATCAACCGCATCCTGCGAACCTACGGCAATATGCTATACCGCACCGCCTATCTGCTTCTGGGTAATCCTCACGATGTGCAAGACGTTTTGCAGGAGGTGTTGCTTCGCTATATGGAAAAGGCTCCTACATTTACCTCTTCCGATCACGAAAAGGCATGGCTTCTGCGCGTAACCTCAAACTGCTGCAAAGACTGCCTGCGTTTTCGCAAACGGCATTCCTATATCGAGCTGGAACAAATACAAGAGTATTTTCCAGCACCGGAAGACCGACATTTATTCCAAGAGCTCTATGCCCTGCCGGCTAAGTGGAAAACTGTATTGCTGCTACATTACTTTGAAGGTTATCCGATCAAAGAAATCGCAGAAATTATCGGTCTGTCGGAAAGCGCAGTGAAGAAAAGACTGCAACGGGCAAGGGATGCGCTGAAATTAGAGCTTACCACTTAACAATGTCAAACCAATATTTCAGACAACTCAACCGTATCACAGCACCACTGGTGAGCTTACAACAATGCCTAATTTTAAATTATTTTACAAGAAAGGACATCTGACTATGAACGAAAAAGATATAACACAAATCAAAGAATCCATTATTATGCCATCCAAAATGGCCGATACCCTGTTACAGAACTGTACCCAATCCCGTATAAAGCACTACCGCTACAGCCGCTACTCCAAAATTTGCGTCGCCCTTGCTACAATTTTCTGTATCGGCGCAGCCGGCTCCACTTCGCTGGCGGCTTATAATATCTATCAGGAAAAACAACTGGTTGTCTTTATGGATTACGACCTGACGCAAGAGGAAATTACTGCAGTCGGCGATGCACTTGCCCAAATTCCCGACGTCACCGTCCATTATGTCAGCGAAGACGAGGCATGGGAAGAATTTAAATCCGAATTTTTAACTGGAAATGCAGAATTGGAAGAGTGGGCCGGCTCCATAGACAATCCCCTCACCGATTCTTTCAATTACGAGGTGAGCATACGTCTGGGCGCTAACACCGAAGCTGTCCGCGAAGAAATCTGCAAGATCGACGGAGTAAGACTGATCACCACCAGACGGGAATTAAAGGAATAAGGTGACCAGAATAAGAGCGGCACCGCTATGCACTGCCACTCTTGCTTTTATTCAGAATTTGTTTTAAATTCCATATCTGATAAAGTGGCAGGTTTAACAAACTCTGCTCTCTGCGATAATCTTTCAGAGATGTTCTAACTGCAGTTTCCGGCTGGTATTTTTTGCAGAACACTTTCAGACTCTGTGCACGGACATATAAAGCTGATTTTGCATACAATGGAAACATTTTATTATTTTAAGAAAAATTAAAGTCATCTTCAGAAGTTGCAC
>CAMWMS010000223.1 GCA_947175435.1 uncultured Lachnospiraceae bacterium
TCTTCACAAAGTGTAAATCCGTCCTTGCCCGGCATCATCACATCTAAGAGAATCAAATCAAAATTATCTACTCTTATTCCATCCAGAGTCGTTGAATCTGACACAGTTGTCACATTATGTCCGTCCTTATTGAGAATCCTGCTGATCATTGTCAGGATCGCCATGTCATCATCTACCACTAAAATATTTGCCATATGTGCGTAAATTCCTTCCCTACGTTTTTTCACGCAATTCTTATTCAGCTTCCGTTGCACTGACTCGACTGCCAGCGCAGCACAGATTTGCACACTGCTTCGTTTGTGTCCGCAATAAACTGCTACTCATTCCAGTTCGCACCTTCCCATCTGCAGCTCCACATCACATACAGAAAAAGCGCCGTCATCGTTACCGCCCCGCATATCCACATTTCCCTGCCGCAATTCACGACGGGCCGCTGCTCCGTACTGTATGCATACATTAGAGAACAAACAAACCTGCAAGCCCACGCCGCTGGAAACAGTATCCAGACGGAATCTCCCAGTCCTGTCAGAAGAACCGCTGACAACAGACTCTCTGCAATTCCCAGCCCGACGGAGATTCCCTTATGAAACCGCAGGGCAAGAAACATATGCCATATATATAAGAAACTACTGCCTCCCACCATGACAAGCCCGGCAATCCAATAAAAAGAGTACCGCACAGTGTGCTGTTTCAGGACAAAATAATATCCTGTTCCGAACAACACCGTTGCCAGCACGACCGAAAATGTCCCAAGCACTATCAACAGCGTCGTTTTAGAAATAAAAGCGCTTTTCCGATCGGCAACTGCAAGCATCATCTGATAAGCTCCCGCATAAGACTCCTGCTCTGCTACTATAGCACAAAAAGTCCCGATCAGAAAAGGGTATCCCAGCCCGATTATCTGGAAATATGCCTGTACTTTGCTGTAAGCATTCCATGGTGTGACGGCATAATATGCCAGAAAAACGGCTGCCATAACACAGGGAATAACTAAATGCGCTATCCGCAGCGGTGTGTGTTTTGTTTTGATATAGTCAGCCTTGATATGTCGCAGTAAATTGTGCATTAGATCGATTCCTTTCTATCATACATTCCCCGAAACCAGCGTGCCGTGGCAAACGTAAGCACCGCAAACCAAAATAATGAAATCATGACTCCGGGAACAATAACGGATGTATTCATATATTGACTGCCCGATTCCACGATTAATCCATTCGGCATGATCTGCAGCACGGGGCACATCAGTCTGAACGGAACGGACGCAGGACAGATCCACCACAGCTTAGACGCTCCGAGCGTGATCAGACTGCCCACGGTAAGTGTCATACATGTAAAAATCGCGGCAAACATCCCGAAACGCGCTGCCAGTACCATATACAGAGGTATCTCCCACAGATAGCAGATACTCAGAAGCAGCGCCGCAGCCAAACCATTCGCAACCGGTATCGTCGTTCCGAGCAGAATTCCGCCCACAGCCGTACCGGCAAAAATCAACAGATTCGCACCCAGCAGTTTTATTGCATAATACAAAATTTTACCCATCCAGCACCTGTCCGGTGCAATCCGCGTCGTCAGCATGTTGGCATAATGCTGCTTTTTCTCTTGCTTAATACCCAGATAACACAGAACTGAGAGCATACCCGGAAGAATCATCGTATACCACCAATTCCATGCATTTACGGAATAGTATGATGTTCCCATACTCAGAAAGAGGGAAATCATCACTTGCAGGATTGCCGCCGACAGCGGCAGAAAACTGCCGAAAGAATGTCGCATCTTAAGCCGCTCCGCTCGAATTAATTCTTTCATCTTACGCACACTCCTTTCCCGCATCCCGAACCACTTTCATGAAAAGCGCCTCCAGATCTTCCGTGTGATCTACCGCACCGCTGTACCCAAGTCTGCCGCCCGCAATGATTCCGATATGATCGGCAATCTGCTCCACCTCACTTAAGATATGGCTGGACAGAATCACTGTAATCCCCTGTGCCGGAAAAGATCTGATCAACTCCCGCAGTTCCTGTATCCCCAGCGGATCAAGTCCGTTGGTCGGCTCATCCAGAATCAGCAGTCTCGGACTGCCCAGCAGCGCCAACGCAATGCCGAGCCGCTGTTTCATACCCAAAGAAAACTGGCCCGCACGCTTCCTACCCGTATCGGTTAAATCCACCATCCTTAGAACCTCTTCAATCCGATCCTCCGACAGTCCGAGCATAGTCGTCCGCACTTTAAGATTTTCTTCAGCCGTAAGGTTATCGTAAAGCGGCGGTGTCTCAATCAACGCTCCGATCTGATTCAGATCCTGTCTGCTCCACAGATGTCCGTCGAAACGAATCGAACCGGAATCCGGCCGCAGCATCCCCGTAAACATCTTAAGTGTCGTGGATTTGCCAGCACCGTTGGGCCCCAGCAGTCCGTAGACCGAGTTTCTTTCGATCTGAAGTGACAGATCATTTACCGCCGCCTGTTTCTTGAATTTTTTGTTAAGATTAATGGTTTCCAGAATCATATCCATTTGTATCCTGTCCTTTCCTGCGAAGACTGCCGCGCGCCTGCCGGCATAAAGCTCCGCATGCTTCATTAAGAATAGGATATAAGGCAATTATGAAGATTTGATAAAGATATTGTACCGAGTATGCAAAAAAATGATATACTGTACACAACAGCAATAAATCATTCCAACCGAGGTGGGTATTATTATGAAAAAACACACTACAGGAGCACGCTCCATAAAAACACATACTAAAATTGCACTCGCAATTATTACCGTCCTACTGTTTCTCCGCAGAATTAGCCTGATTTTTATCAAAAATATTCTGGCGGCAGTTCCGAACAGAAATGATGTAGCGCCGGAATCTCCCGCCAGTGCTGAAGACTTTGCCGTTGATCCCATTGATCCGGTCAATGCCGCGTACATGAAAAACAGAAAACAACTTCGTGCGATGGGAAGCGAATTTGAACAGACCATGAAGGACGCTTCCATCACCAGCAGCGACGGCTTGAAGCTGAGCGCCAAATACCGGATACAGGATACACAGAACCATCGCTGGATCATATCCATCCACGGTTATAAAGACAGCCATCACTTTATGCTGCCCTACGGCGCAGTCTTTTATCGGAAAGGATACAATGTACTGCTGCCCGACAACAGGGCGCACGGCGTAAGCGAAGGCAATTACATAGGAATGGGATGGCTCGACAAGGAAGATATCTCCTTATGGATAGAATGGATCGTCGAACAGGACTCGGAAGCGAAAATTATTCTGCACGGTGTCTCCATGGGCGGCGCAACCGTCATGATGACCGCGGGCAAGAACCTTGATCATGTGGTCGGCTACATAGAAGACTGCGGCTACACCAGTGTCTGGGATATCTTCGCCAGTGTCATGAAACGGGATTATCGTCTGCCCGCCTTCCCGATCCTACATATCTGCCGTTTGATCAGCCGACGTAAACTAGGCTATGATTATGTCGAGGCATCCGCTCTCACACAAATCAAGAAGTGCGACAAGCCGATGCTCTTTATCCACGGAGAAGCAGATGACTTCGTACCTACCGCCATGGGACATCAGGTATACGAGGCATTCCCCGGCAAGAAAGACCTCTACATTGCCAAACATGCGGGGCATGCAAACGCAATGGACTTTGATCCTCCAACCTACTTCGCCAAAGTATTTGAGTTTATAGACAATAACATCAGTTTCGATTAATTCACCGTAGAAAAGAGGAATATCACAATGTCACCGGAAATGCAGACAAAAAGATCCGAACATAGTGCAGTGTCAAAGGAGCACGACGTTCTGCCGCCCAAAACTAGGGTAAAGCACAGCCGGGAAAACATCCGTATTACTTTCAACATGGCATGGCCTTCCATCGTGGAATCCTTCTTCGTGGCATTTGCAGGGTTAGTGGACTCTTTGATGGTCAGTTCCTTAGGCTCCTACGCGGTTGCCGCCGTGGGGCTCACGACACAGCCCAAGTTCATCGGGCTCTCCCTGTTTTTCGCCCTGAATGTGGCAATCTCGGCTCTGATTGCCAGAAGACGCGGGGAAGAGAAGCCGGAAGAAGCCAACCGAATCTTAAGCACCGCCGTCGTTTTCATCATTGCGGCAGCGGTTCTGTTAAGTATTCTTTTCGTAGTTCTGGCAAGTCCAATCATTCACTTGTGCGGTTCCACACCGGAAACCCATGACAGCGCAGTGGCGTATTTCAAGATTATCATGGGCGGTATGATCTTTAACTGTATCCAGATGGGAATTAACTCCGCGCAGAGAGGCGCCGGCAATACGAAGATCACCATGCGCACCAACGTGACCTCCAACACGGTCAACATTATTTTCAATTATCTGCTGATCAACGGGCATTTCGGTTTCCCTGCCCTCGGAATCCACGGTGCGGCCCTCGCCACGGTCTTAGGCACCGTAGTGGCGTGTATCATGAGCGTCCTCTCTATCTTAAACCCCGACGGATTTATCAGCCTGCCATATATTATGAAAAATCGGATTTATCCCGC
>CAMWMS010000224.1 GCA_947175435.1 uncultured Lachnospiraceae bacterium
AAAAAAGCCCTCCTCTCTGAAAAATTTCTTTTTCAGGGACGAGAGCAAATGCTTCGTGTTACCACCCTAAATTCACCTATATCTCACGATATAAGCCTTATCGACTACGGATGAGAAATGATTCATCGATAGTCTATCACTATAACGGGTGCACCCGTCGTAGCCTTGGCATAACAGCTTCGGTACGCAGCTCCGAGACCATTTTCAGTAGTTCCTTCTGTGTCTGTTCTCACCTAATCAGACTCTCTGTATCATATCTAACTACTTACTCTTCTCTTCACAGCCTTTGGTAATGCTTTTGTAGATCATATAATGAATTCTTCATTTTGTCAATGCTTCCGCCGCCGTCGCTCCAACCACACAAACACTCCCACACAAATAACGACCGAAAGCGCCGAACCCGCAGTGGACGCCAGCCCCATCGGGAAAAGTGTGTCCGTAAAATACTTGGATGCGAAATAGGCTACCGGAATCCTGACACAGACAATGGACAGCGAATTATGGATAAACGAGATCCCCGACAATCCGTAAGCGCAGAAATAGCCGCTGAAGCAGAAATGAATCCCCGCAAGCGCCGAATCCCACACATATCCCCGCATATACTGTCCGCCGAGCCGTATCACCTCCGCGTTATCCGCAAAAAGTCCGATAAATGTTTCCGCGTCAATCTGCATAAGGATTACCGCTGCAAGCCCCCACAGCAGAGACATTGCTGAGGCATAGAAAAGCGTCTGACGGGCACGGTCATGCTTTCCGGCTCCCACATTCTGCGCGGAAAGCGCGGATACTGACTGTAACATAGAGGAAGGCACGAGAAACAGTATCCCTATGATTTTCTCCACGATCCCCACTGCAGCGGCATCGTTAAGTCCTCTTCTGTTTGCAATAATCGTAATGACAATAAATGCGATCTGTATAAAACCGTCCTGCATGGCAATCGGAATCCCGATCTTTAACAGACTTCTCATCGTTTCCCTGCGAGGTTTAAAAGCCGTTGCCGTGAGCGTTATGCCCGTTTTCTTTTTCAGAATCACCAGTAGAGAGACAATCACACTGATCGTCTGGGACAATGTCGTTCCCAGTGCCGCTCCCACCGGTCCGAGCCCCAGCCCGCCGATCAGCAGATAGTCCAGCGCAATATTCGCGACACAGGCAACCGCAATAAAATACATCGGGCTCTTAGAATCACCCATGCCCCGGAAAATGGAGCTGATAATATTATAGGCCGTAATAAAGGGAACTCCGATAAAACATACCGTAAGATAAGCAACTGTCCCCGGCACCGCCTCCGCAGGTGTGGACATCACCGTAACGATCGGTCTTACGGCGATTAGCAGCACTGCCGTCACTATAACGGACAATATCATAAATAATGTGATTGTATTACCGATCGCCAGAGAGGCCTGTTCCTTTTTCCCTGCACCTACCGCCTGTCCGATCATTACCGTGGCACCCATTGCCAGCCCGACGATCATGACGGTCAGCATATGCATGACCTGACTGCCGATGGAAACTGCCGTTGTACTCTCCACTCCGTTGTACTGTCCAATGATAAACAAGTCAGCCATCCCATACAACGTCTGAAGAAAATACGCCAAAAGATAAGGCAGCGAAAAGTATAAAAGTGTCTTAAACACGCTGCCTGTGGTCAGATTTTTTTCCATAAATTAATCATCTCTCATTCGTCATTTCAGTTCTATCGGTCATTATAGAGCTTTTCAACCGAAACTGCAAGCAAATCGCCCCTTCCGGACACGTATCCGCACATGCGCCGCAGCGAATGCATTCCGCGCTGTCCGGCGTCTTCACCGGATCAACCTCCATCTTGCATATCCGCTTACATTTCCCGCAGTTTACACACTTGTGCGCGTCTACTTCCAGTCTGTAAATACTGATCTTATTCAACAGTCCGTATATAGCGCCTAGAGGACAAAGCACCCTGCAGAAAAACCGATAGATCAGCACACAACCGATAATCGTCACGATCAGAATCGTCATCTTCAATGTAAAAAGCGACCCCATTGTCTGTCGGAGCGCCTTATGGGAAAATAGCAAGGGAATTCCGCCTTCCAGCGTCCCTGCCGGACAGATATACTGGCAGAAAGCCGGCTTCCCCATACCCATATAGTCTGTGACGGCAATCGGCAGCACAATTACAAAGACCACCAGAACAACATACTTCACATAAAGAAAGGCTTTTTTCAATTTCAGTTTCGGGGGCGGAAATTTATGAAGTAGTTCCTGAAATAAGCCAAAAGGACACAGCCACCCGCAGACTGCTCTGCCTAAGAGCAAGCCAACGGCTAAGAGAATCCCGACTGCATAGAAACTGAACTTAAAATTCACGGAACCGCTTACTGCTTGAAGCGCTCCGATCGGACAGGCAAGGCTTGCCGCCGGACAGGAATAGCAGTTCAGTCCCGGATTACAGAATTGTTTCCACTTGCCCTGATACAGCTTTCCGCCCTTAAAATTCATGAGATAGGGATTGGAATAACCGAATGCCGCCAGTTGTACGATTTTTCTTTTGATCGAATGTTTCATATATAACTTGTTCCTTCCTGCCCGGATATACCTCATCTGCTATCCTAATCCGATACATTCAAAACAGATATTAACCGCCTTATTAAGCACGACGCCCACTTCACCTCTAACCATTCCATACAGTATAAAAAAAACTGCAATCAAAAATGTCGTGATCTGAATAATACTTTTCCGCTTACTGCTCATTCAGATAATCCTCCACAAACTCCTTATATCCGTCCACATTCGCGCCGATGATCGGATCGCCTACGATATTTCCGTCTTTATCGACAAACATTGTGGTAGGTACGCCATAAACATCTTTTAAAATATCGGCAAAATCCTGATTCGCAACGAGCTGGGTAAAATCCGCATCTGCGTTTTGCATGATACTTACCGCCAAGTCATGGTGTTCAGTATCTTCGTCGCCTGCTATATCTATTACCAGACCGATCAGCTGCACGTTGTCCGGCATATCTTTAGCCCATGTCCCCAGTTCCGGCATTTCTCTTATGCAGGGACCACAGAAGGTTCCCCAGATATTCACCACCGTCAGGTCTTTGTCACTGAAAATACTTTCGGTGACCGTGTTGCCATCCAGATCCTTCGCCGTAAAAGCGGGCATCGCACTGCCACTGTCTGCCTGCTCCGACGCGGCACTCTCTTCCACGCTGTTCTCAATACCGGAAGATTCCGAATCTGTTTCCGAACGATTTTCAAGCGCCGTATCATTAGAATCTTTCCCACATCCCGCCATAAGCATGACTGCAATCAAAAGAACACTGCTTAACTTAATCCATCTGTCTCTTATATTCATTAGGTTTCATCTCCTTTTCATTCTTTCAAACCCTATTTTAATCTGGTTATTGATTTCTGACAATCCATTGCTTAAAATATGAATAGGAAAAAAGCAATCCTGTTTTCGATAATTTGCATCGCAAGCGGAGACTCCGAAATGACCAGAGTAATATTCTTAGATATTGACGGCGTACTAAATTCCAATTTCTGGAACGACACCCATCAGCGCGAGATCAGCGATGGAACTTTGATCGATTCTCAAAAGATAAAATTATTGGGCGAACTGGTCAGACGTACCGGCGCAGGAATCGTTCTACATTCCGGCTGGAAATACTGGTTTGATTCCCATTTACGTCCGTTACGAATAGAAGCTGCACGACTGGAAACGCTATTATTACAGGAAGGTCTGTCGATAGCTTCCGTCACTCCTGACCATGCGACTGAGGAAATAAAAAAGAGCAAGAAATTCAGTCTTGTGAAAGCGGAAGAAATTTTTGCATGGCTTGACGACCATCAAGAAGTAGAACAATGGGTGGTCATAGACGACCTCGGCTTACACAACGCCGAAGTCACAAAACATCAGTTAAGAACTGATCCGCAAACCGGCTTGACTATGAACGATGTACATAAACTCGAAATCATGTTACAAAATCGAGCAAGCTCGATTACGAGATTTGCTTCGCAAACTCGGGAAAAAAGGGAACCATTTCCAAATATAAAGGAGGGCACTATGTTAGAATACAAATACGACACACAGCTTCTGATTGAGGGAGAAGACTTAGACGAGGATGTGATCAGCGATTATTTTACCGAGAATTTCAAGGGCGACTGTCTTCTGGCAGTGGGCGATGAAGAAATGATCAAGATTCACTTTCACACAAACGAACCGTGGAAGGTGCTGGAATACTGCGCCACTCTGGGTGAGATCTATGATATCGTAATTGAGGATATGGACAGACAGTCTAGGGGATTGCATGGGTAACCCCATGCAATTCCATTACAATATTTCCTCCGTTTACAATCAAACTTGGATACTGCAATAAAATAAGCTTATGCAATATCCTATACACCTCCACGAACCATAATTTATCACTTTACTCTTTTGGCAACGATTTTATTTGAAGCGTGCAAGTGTTTCGGCACGTTTGGATGTTCATCTTCGAACACGTAAGACTTAAACTGTAATA
>CAMWMS010000225.1 GCA_947175435.1 uncultured Lachnospiraceae bacterium
TATATGCGGAACCTGAGATTACCAGATATATGGAAGATCTGTATGAGGATCGGCAGGAAGAACTGGCTTATGTCGCAGAGTATCGGGAGAAGATGTATGGATTCTATGGGTATGGCATGTGGACGGTACTTACGAAGGAGGGGACGGTGGTCGGCCGGGCAGGCATAAGCTGGCGTGAGGGATTCGATCTGCCGGAGCTGGGATTCGTGATCGGAGTGCCCTGGCAGGGGCAGGGATACGCCTATGAGGTGTGCAGGGCGATTCTCGATTATGCAAAGATAGAATTGGGCTTTACACAGGTGCAGGCACTTGTAATGGAGGGAAACGAAAAGTCGGCGGCGCTGTGCCGGAAGCTGGGATTTCAGAAAGGGGAGCGGGTCGAAGAGGACGGAGAGCAATATGACAGATATCTGGCGGAGCTGACCTAGACAGCTCTATAAGAAAGAAAAGCGGCACATTCTTCAATGATGATGCAATTTTGATACAAATTTGATGGAGTTTTGATGCAAAGATTATGCTTTTTTGTTGCAAATCTGATGCAGGATTGATGCTTTCACACGGTAGCATAGACGTAGAGATTACACGTACCGTCAGAATTAGGATTGATCAAAAGACGCGAGAAGGAAGGATGTGCAGTATGAAAAAACACAGAAAATTATTAAGCTTTTTGGCTGTACTGTTATTGCTTATGGGTTATGCGCCCACAGTACATGCGGAAGAGGAAACCGATGAGGACAGAACGCTTTCCCCTTATTTCTACGTGGAAAGTGAAGAGACGGGAGTGGACTGCCTGCCGTTAAAAAGTACGGATGTGAACACAACGATAGAGGGAATCATCGCGGACACTTATGTAGTGCAGACATATGCCAATCAAGGGACGAAGCCGATTAACGCCAGATACATTTTCCCGGCATCGACTAAGGTCACGATACACGGTATGCAGATGCAGATCGGGAACCAGATCGTGACGGCGGTTATTAAGGAAAAGGAAGAGGCGAAGCAGGAATTTGAAACGGCTAAGAGCGAAGGCAAAAGCGCCTCCATGCTGTCAGAGCAGAGAGCAAATGTGTTCACGATGGACGTTGCCAATATTATGCCCGGCGATGAGGTGCGGATCGAGCTGCACTATACGGAGCTGATTACGCCCACAGACGGAACCTATCAGTTCGTCTATCCGACAGTGGTCGGCCCCCGCTATGTGGGTCCTGTGCTGGACGATACGGGAAACCGCGAGGAATGGACAGGCACAGCGTATCTGCCGGAGGGGACTGTGCCCGCCGATCAATACCATATCAATGTGACGGTTGCCTCCGGTGTGCCGATCTCGTCACTTTCGAGCAACTCGCATGATGTCAAGATTGACTGGGAAGATAATACGACAGCCCATGTCAGTCTGGCGGACCCGTCGAATTATGCCGGCAATCGGGATTTTATATTGGACTATAGACTGACAGGAGAAGAGATCAACACGGGACTTATCACCAGTCAGGGAGAAAATGAGAATTATTTCATGTTAATGATACAGCCGCCGGAACGCTATGAAGTGGAGGAGATTCCGCCCAGAGAATATATTTTCGTACTGGATGTATCCGGTTCCATGTCAGGATTTCCTCTGAATACAGCTAAGAAGCTGATTAATAATCTGGTATCCGGCCTGCGGGAGACCGATACCTTTAACCTGATCTTATTTTCCGGGGATTCTTTGCAGATGTCAGATAGTTCGGTTCCGGCTACGGAGGAAAATGTTAATAAGGCGCTCCGTCTGATTAACGCGCAGAAGGGAGCGGGCGGCACCGAACTGGCTTCCGCACTGGAAGATGCGCTGCAGATTCCGGCGACGGAGGATACGTCCCGCAACATCGTTATCATAAGTGACGGATACATATACGGAGAGTCGGAAGTATTTGATATGATCAATGACAATATGGATAAAGCGGATTTCTTTTCCTTCGGCATCGGCTCCGCCGTAAACCGCTATCTAATTGAAGGAATCGCGTCGATCGGACAGGGAGAGCCTTTTATCGTGACCGATGAAAAAGAGGCATCCGAGGTGGCGGAAAAGTTCCGCACATACATACAGTCCCCGGTACTGACGGATATCAGAGTAGTTTTTGAAGGAATGGATACTTATGATTTCGAACCCACCGTGTTGCCGACGCTGTATGCGCAGAAGCCCATTGTCCTGCTGGGCAAATGGAGAGGCGAAGCGACTGGAACGATTCGGATCAGCGGCATGACCGGTGAGGGAAAATACTCGCAGAGCATAGATGTGTCGGAGGCAAAAAACGGTCAGAACGATGCGGTAGGATATCTGTGGGCGCGCAAGAGAGTGGAGCGGCTGACTGATTACGGCAGAAGCGAAGACGATCCGAAGGTACGGGCAGAAGTGACACAGATCGGATTAGACCACCATATGATTACGCCTTATACATCCTTTATCGCGGTGTTAGATACCGTTCGGAATCCCGAAAGTGACAGCACGGATGTGGATCAGCCGCTTCCGTTGCCGTTGGAGGTGTCCAATCTGGCGATCGGTTATCGGATCGGATCGGAACCGGGCGATATCATGTTTATCGGAATGCTGATGGTGTTGCTGCTATTATCGGCGCTGGTGAAGAGGCGGCTACAAATTCGCAGGCTGTGAGAAAGGCATGGGTATTAGTGTGATGACACGTACTTGAAACCGGTATATGTGTAAATGAAATGTGTATGCAGATGGGAAATGAAAATGGGAAAATATATAATGTACGACAGAATATATAATAATCGGATACTTCTTATGGCATCAGCCGTTATTGCTCTCGTGATGTGTTATTTCTGCAGGACAAGCGACAGTGACGCTCTTACCTGGATACTGACACCCACCGCATGGTGGGTCAGTATCCTTGGCGGAAATCCTTTTGAATACCTTCCTCATCAGGGGTATGTCAATCATCTATGGCAGTTTGTGATCGCACCTTCCTGCGCGGGGTGCCGCTTCATGTTGATCACGTTTCTGATGCTGGTTTTTTCATTCGGCAAAAGTGAATCCGCACGCGGCCCGGCAAAACAGTGGGCATGGTTTGGATTTAGTCTGGTGTTTGCTTATGTATCCACGATTTTGGTCAACGGCATACGGATCGTTGCGTCCATCTATCTGCCCGTTGTTTTGGAAAGAAAACAGCTTATGGTCGGGTGGCTGACACCCGACAAACTGCATACGCTGATCGGAACCGTAACATATTTTATATCATTGTGCGTGATTTATCTGCTGGCGTTGTCGATTCACCAACGCATTTTCGAGCGGATTCAATGGGAGAGCGGGAAAGCTGTCGAAGCGTTCTCCGGGGATGTATCTGCATGCGCAATACAGCACAGGAGCTTGACTGCGCCGGCATTTTGGTATCTTATGGTCGTGCTGGCGCTGCCTTTTGTGAAAAGGATGTATCATCATGATCTGGCGGGATTCGGGACATACGCGGCGGTGATTGGCGGGGTGTGCGGGAGTGTGTGTGCGATAATGGCGGTCGGAGGGTGGATTACAAGACGGAAAAGAAGAAACGGTATATAAGTAGTAGCAACTCCGATTAAGTGCGATGTTTAAAACATTGCAAATAATTGAATTAAGTATTCGCCATTGACATCGGTTTCATCTCTATCAAGAGTTCTTTTACCGAATATCTTAAAGTTATGCTTTTGATAAAAACTCAAGATTTTTTCATTATCTTCACATTCAAGATACATGAATCTTCCACCGATTTCTTTTTGAATTTTTCGAATTTTATTGACTGCCAGTTGAAGTAAGTCTGCACCGGATATCAGTGTGTCGTTTCCGTTTGTAAAATTCTTTCCTAACTGTGCAATTAGGGGAGCAGATACAGTATATTTTTGTTTGACAGGATCATACACGCCTTGATTCTTAAGTTTCTTTGCTTCGGTGTTGCTTAATACAGTCCGATCTACCGTAATGACTTTTGATGTAATTGTATAATAACCGACGAGTTCAGTGTATTTTTCATCTTCAGTCTGCCAAAATACTAAATGTGTTTTGACAGTAGTTCTTTTTGAAAACTCAATAGCCTTATATTTTATAAAATTTTCAATATCTCTATTTTGCGGACACGAAAAAAAGGAGAGGATGGACTTTGCCGCATCCTCTCCAAGTTGCTCGATTATATCGCTTAAATTCATTTCTACAAAATGAGTTTTGACAAACTTCTGTTCCATATCATATGTTTTTACCAAAGAATTCTTTGATTTTATCTCCCGTAAGTTCTTTACATTCTCTTGTGAGCTGTGTTGATTTGTACTTACTATTTTCCGCCTGACCTAAAGCGGTAACAAATGTATGAGCAAGCTGCTTATCTTTTATTTCTATATCTTTTAAGATGCTTTTGGTTGCCACACATATCACCTCCAAACAAATGCGCAAATATCATTGAATATATTATATGACTTTATCTGTACCCTTATTATATCTGAAAAAGTTAAAAAAACAATATTTTTGTAGAAATAAACTTGA
>CAMWMS010000226.1 GCA_947175435.1 uncultured Lachnospiraceae bacterium
GTATATTTTCTCGGAACTTATCTTAAGTTCTCGGGTCCGAAGCCCTCCGGCAGAAGCTCCCCCAAAGTCATTATGTGATAGTCTTCCGTCGATTTTGCCACAATAATCTGAAAATTTGCAGGATTACAAAATTCCATCATCACCTGTCGGCATACACCGCAGGGATAGGCATATTGCGCCAATTCATCGCCTTCAGGACTGCCGACAATTGCGATTGCACAAAATTCTCTGACACCCTCACTGACTGCCTTAAAGAATGCTGTCCGCTCGGCGCAGTTCGTAGGTCCGTATGCCGCGTTCTCGATATTGCAGCCCGTAATGATCTGCCCGTCTCCGGCAAGCAACGCCGCACCGACCTGATAGTGAGAATAAGGCGAGTACGAATTTTTTCTTGCCTCTACAGCTTTCCCGATCAGTTCCTGTATCTCTGTCTGTGTCAATGGATTGATACATTTTATATTCTCGATCTCACGCCACATATGTTCATCCTCTCTGCAAGAGTTATTCTGCACCCTATTTCTGATAATTTTAGCTCAACCGTTCAGGCAAGGCACATCCAGCCTTTGTCATCTGATCACATATAATAGATTATATAAAAGCCTGAAATTTCGTGATCGTCTCTACCAACAGCTTTTCAAACTTAGGCGCTACCGCATTAGCTGCTTCCTGTACTTCCTCGTGCGTAAGCGGTGCACTGTTCATTCCCGCCGCCAGATTGCTGACACAGGATACGCCGCAGATCTTCATGCCCATATGATTCGCTGCAATTGCTTCCACTACAGTACTCATACCTACCGCACTTACTCCCAGCTTATGAAGCAGCTGAATTTCCGCGGGAGATTCAAATGACGGACCCGTCAACTGCGCATAAACACCCTCAAACAATTCAATATCATTATCCCTCGCCGTACCCCTGATTATTTCCTGCAGATCCTCATCATAGACATGGGACATGTCCGGGAATCTTGTGCCCAGTTCGTCTATATTGGAACCGATCAGCGGATTCGGCGCATAAATGGAAACATGATCCTGAATCAACATCAGACTGCCTGCATGGAAAGCAGGGTTGATCCCGCCGGAAGCGTTGGTCAGAAAAAGGATTTTCGCCCCCATCATCTTCATAAGGCGGGTAGGAAGTACCACATCAGTGATCGGATATCCTTCATAATAGTGGACGCGTCCCTGCATCAGAACTACAGGAACCTCGTTGATATAGCCGAAGATAAATTTGCCGGCATGTCCCGGAACCGTAGAAACCGGAAACCCTTCGATCTCACTATAGGGAAGCTCTGCCTTCACATCTACGGTTCTGGCAAAGTTACCGAGTCCGGAACCAAGCACTACTGCAACCTTAGGCTCAAAATCAATTTTAGATTTGTAACAATCATAGCATTTTAATAATTTTTCATATACAGGGTTCATTGTATTACCGCCTTTCTGTGGATTTGATCTCATTTGAGTCTATTATATCATAGTAAACAGCATATTTGGCATCTTTTTACAAAGCCTAAAAAAACGTCCTCTAAAAGTCCGTTTCTATAATAGCGACAAAGAACAGGGTACATAGAACTGATTCTACGCACCCTGCCCCAAAATCTTCTTCGCATCTGTCAGGATATTACTACAACACCTCAAATATCAGATAATAATACAAACCATTCCGCCGTTACAGTCATTCACGATCTTCTGCATGGTCTCCTGCAGCTTCGCCTGGCTTTCCTCGTTGATCATGGAAATCTTGCCCGTGATACCGTCATTCACAAGCTGTTCCACGGTCTTACCGAAGATATTCGTCTCCCAGATACCCTCCTCGCTCGTGCCCGTATCGGATATATACTGAATCAAGTCTCTGGCCTGTTCCTCCGTCCCTACAATGGGGGATATCTCTGTCTCTATACTGGCTTTGATCATATGGATGCTTGGACTTTCCGCCTTAATCTTCACCCCGAACTTGTTACCCTGTCTGATCAATTCAGGTTTCTCTAACATGATCTCCTCACGGTCGGGCATCACCACGCCGTAGCCTTTATACCGCACGGCATCCAATGCATGAAGCACTTTCACGTACTCGCGTTTCATCTTCGCCATCTCTTTTAATGTTGAAAGCATCTGGTATTCGCTGCCGATGTTTTCACCAACCAGATCACTGATCATCTCATAATAATATGCATCGTCCACATCCAGAATCACCCGTACACTGCCGTCTGACATATTGATACCGTCCAGCTTACACTTCTTAATATATTCGCTCTCAGGCATAAAGTTGTTGGTAGTGATATCCCGGATATTGCTTAAGCTCGCCATTAACTGCTTGATCTGCGTGATGATATCCTGTTTCATCTTATGCTCATAAGGCAGCATCTCCACCCACTTGGGCATGTAGAATTCAATCATGGTCAAAGGGAATTCATAGAGAATATTCTCCATGATGTGGTTGATATCTTCCCGCTTGAGCTGTTCGCAGTTCACCGGCATCACGGTCACCTGATACTTCTCGCTGATCTCATCCGCCAACATTCTCGTCTCATCGGCATATGGCTTCGCGGAATTTAACAGTACGATAAACGGTTTTCCAAGCGTCTGCAATTCAGTAATAGTACGCTCCTCCGCCTCCAGGAAACTGTTCCGTCCCAGTTCACCGAAAGAACCGTCACAGGTCACCACGATACCGATGGTAGAATGGTCTTTGATAACCTTTCTGGTGCCGATCTCCGCCGCCTTTGTAAACGGAATCTCTTCCACGGACCAAGGGGTCTTTACCATGCGCTCCATATCCTCTTCCATATGTCCCGTGGCGCCGTCTACCATGTACCCCACGCAGTCGATCAGTCGTACATCCACATCAATATCCGTTCCCAACTTAATATGCGCCGCTTCCTTGGGAATAAACTTCGGCTCCGTAGTCGTAATCGTCTTACCACCTGCACTCTGGGGCATCTCGTCTTGGGCCCGCTCCTTCTCATTCTCATCCTCCATAAAAGGGAGCACGAGCAGATTCATGAAGCGTTTGATAAAAGTTGACTTGCCCGTTCTGACCGGTCCGACCACGCCCAGATAGATTTCTCCTCCTGTGCGTAACTGTATATCTTTATACAGGTCATATGTACTGTTCTGTAAGAAATCCATATAAAAATCCTCCTGCTTATACTGGTAAATGTATATGCAGGAGGAATCCTGTCTATTCTATTCAGTCTTCAATTTTATGGAAAATAATGCAATTCGGCTGGTTTACCTTAATCTCTTTACCGTTCATAACAAGCAGTCCGTTCTTTAAGTCTACATTAAAGAATGTCATGGTGTTGGACTCATGGTTCAAGGAGACAAGGTGCTTGTTATCTGGGAAAAGATTCGCATCCTTAGGATAGTCGCCGCTGATGGGCAGACACAAAACCTTCTCCAGCATTCCCGTCTTCTGATCGATCTTATAGACGATCGTACTGTTGTCCCCGGCATTAGAACTCACCATATATTTAAAGTCTTCTGAAATATTCAGGGCACTGGCCGCCGAACCGCCCGCATGATAATCATTCAGCGTGGAAATGGTCTGAATCTTCTCAAACTCCGGATTGCCGTTCACTTCTTCGTACGTATAGACATCAATATAATTCTTTAATTCATGTACAATATAAAGAAACTTTCCGTCCTTGGAGAATTTCATATGACGGGGTGCCGATTCCTGCTCGCTCCTTATCATATCAATGGGTTTGAGTTTGCCGTTCACATGATCCAGACGATAGACATTGACATGGTCAAGCCCCAGATCCGCGGCACACAGATAATGGTTATCCCTTGTCATCTTAACACAGTTGACATGAGGTCTGAAATTCCGTTCTGCGATACTGCCCAGTCCCTTATGGTAGATCTCGTCCGTGATCTCTCCGATGCCTCCGTCCTCCTGCAGACGCAGCACCGTGATCTTACCATCATGATAACCGCCTACAAATAAGAACTTATCTTCATAATCCGTGGACAGATAGCAGCCCCTCATCCCGTTGATGCTTCCTTTATTGACGACTTCCAGATCGCCTCCCGGCAGGATCTTATAAGCCTCAACGCCGAAATCCGTGATAGAATACAGGAACTTGCCGTTATGGGAAATGGTAATGTAGGACGAATTAGTGATCTCCACCTGATTCTTCTCCGTCATTCTGCCATTCTTCATATCCACATCATAGATTTTAATGCCGTAGTTATCTTCTTTTCCTACCGTATAAGTAGAAACATATGCTACATATTTACCCTGACTCATAATCAAACCATGCCTTTCCCGCTTCTCTATATTTCACAGCTATGAATTAACTAGCATGATTTTATCATAAATCAAAGGCTTTGTTAATCTTTTTCATAAAAAATGCTTTTATTTTTCAAAATTCCATTGACATAGCACCACTATCTTGTATAATGGGATTCAGCGCTTGTTTAGTTTTAGTAAACTTTAAGTTTATTATAGCTGAGCAAAAGCAGGAAAT
>CAMWMS010000227.1 GCA_947175435.1 uncultured Lachnospiraceae bacterium
CGAATATTCTTTTTTTCCAATAGAAGAAGTGAATGATTGGGTAAAAGAATTAGAGGAAGCCCCATAGAGTTTCTTCCGAAGAGTCGCTTTAGGCAGGAAAATTAGCGAGGGAAAACACTGATTAAACAGTAAAACGGATTATGATATACAGGGAGATAGTGATGAAGAGAATAATAAGCGTCAGCATGGTGGTAATATTTACAGTCATTATTTTATTATATATACAGGTACATAATTTTGTTCTGGTACAGACTCAGGAAAGTGAGATTGCGCAGGATTCCAGCAGCGATATTGTGGAGAAAGACAAGGACAGCAGAACTGAAAATCCGGAAGCTGACGAGAGCATTCCGGATTCTGCCGGAGAGATGGCAGGCGAAGATGATTCCTATGTGCTCAGCGAGGAAGAAAAGAAAGTTCTTCTGGCATACGCGGAATACATCCAAAAATTTTATGAGGAATGCCAACATGAAACAGACGGGATAAAATATGATCTGGTGTTCATTGACAGCGATAATATTCCGGAACTGGCGATCATTCCTTCTGATGCCCACGTGTTCAGTGTGATCATATGTGTATACAATTGCGGAAACGTAGTGGAAACAGGAGGATTTGGAAGCTATGGAGAGTGCAGGTTTAATCCCTATGAAAACCTGATTTTCAGCACATATATAGGGCAGGGGGAAGAAGAATCATTTTTTTATCGGATTGAAGGGACTGAAAGAGTAGAACTGTTGGCGCTCCGCAGTACTCCGCAATATGAAGGGCTTCAGTACATTGGGCAATCCTATGAGGTAGACGGAACCGAGGTATCTGAGGAAGTATATGAGCAAGTCTGTGAAGAGTGGGACTGGGAAGAACTGCATATATGGGGATATGATGACGCTGTATTTGTGAACGATATTGATGATCTGTACAGAGAATTATGCAAGCGCTTCTCTTTTTTGAAAGAGCAGGAGCGTATAGAGCAGAACGATTCCTGCCTGGAGGAGTGGAAGCAGGCTTATCTTAATTATCTGAAGGAAGATAATTATGCGGATACCTATACATACAGTCTGATTTATGTGGATGATGACAACATTCCCGAAATGGTGATTGACACCGGATTTGTATGTCGGTTTCTGACATTTCATGACCATGTTCTGGATGTGTGGCAGTCCAGCCGCCGTAATGTCACTTATATTGAGAGAGGAAATCTGATCTGCAATTCAGATGGCCATATGGGGTATTATTATGATAATGTCTATACCATTCAGGACGGGAAATGGGTCTATGTTGACGGCGGTATACGGGGTGACGGGCCGGATGGGGTGCAGTTTGACGAAAATGGTGACTATATTGAGTTCTTTTACTGGACGGGAGAGGAACAGGAATATTGGGTCGGAGAGGAAATAACGGAAGAGGAATATGAGGCCCGATTAAATGCCATATATCCTATGGAACAGGGTATGTACCCACAGGAATATTATATTCTGGATGAGATCAAATCGATGTTAAGGACGGGAGATTGGCCTCTGCGAAGCACCGGTATTAACTGATCGTGAAAGATGTCACCTGGAAGGAAGCGGAAATGCTTTGTTATGAGAAGGGCGGTTATCTGGCAACCATTACTTCCCATGAGGAGTATGAACGGCTTCAGGAACGGATGATTTCCGAGTATAAAGAGGATATCACCTATATGGAAGAAACGTGCAGCTTTGATTTGAGTACAATACTGGAAGGTAAAGGATAAGTGTATGAATAATAGAGTAAACACTGCGCAAAAAAGAGCCTTATGTGTATGTATGGTTACGTTTTTGTTATATGGAGTATGCGGATGTACAACTTCAAGTAAAGAACGCGCAGAGTTAGATACAGAAATCAGTCAGGAAAATACGCCGCAGATTGAAGACAGCAGTAGCGGACTCGAAATGGATATGGAAATTTACGAAACAGAAGTGGAAGAGGAACAGGCGAAACCGGAGAGTCATGATGAGGAGACGGTGGATAATAATCAGACTGTAGACAAAGACTGGTATAATTTTTTTATTGATTATGATGATTTGGAAAAGAATCATGAAATTCTCGCATACACAATTTGTTCGGCACCTAAATATGATTATGAGAATACACCCTTAGCGAAATATATCGAAGAAAATTTTGTGATACCGGAAGAAGAACTGGCAAAAAGTATAGGAGAGGAAATGCGTTTGGAGATAGACTATCATTTGTTTGACTTTAATGATGATGGGATTGAGGATTATCTGTTATGTGCGTGGGGAAGAGGATTGTGTGGGAGTGGTGGAAACCATGTGGAGATATATATACAGGAAGAGGAAGGTGTAAGGAGCATTTTACATATAACTATCAGACTTCATGATGGACCGGCCGATCATGCAAGATTTACAATATTAAATGAAAAATCGAATGGATATTATGCAATCGCACTTCCGGAGAGCAATAATATACTAAGATATGATGCGGAGCAGGGGAGGTATGACTTTGATGTGAAATGGGAAGAAAATGATGATTCAACCGAGGAGGGTAATGCTTTAAAGCAGGAATTATTACGCGGAGACTTTGAACATCTTAGCGGGAAATATAGAGATTATAGGGAATTTTTCGAGGCAGATTGGGAAAGCGGGGATTTGGAATGGAGACAGATTGATTTAAACGGAGACGGGGAGGAAGATTTCATATTGCAGGAAGCGCGGCCTATAAGTAATACAGGGCAGAAAAGAATCATAGGGATTTTTACCATTGAAGAGGATTCGATCAGATACATTATGTCGGATCTGAACGACAGCACGGAATATTCTTTTTGCGGACCAACAGGGAAATTGTTTTATACGGCACCAAATTACGGTGGAGTTGTGGATAATGAACCCTATGAACGTTATCACTATGATACCGAATGGCAGATAACAACAGATTACGAATTAGAGATATTGAGAGTAGATAGTGAAATGGATGAAGACTATGCAAAAGAGTGGAAGAGTGAGAACCCTGATATGTCGGAAGACAGATTATATTATTTTAGGTATATAGGCGATGAGATAGAAAAGCTGACGAGGGAAGAATGGACGAATGTATATGAGACTGAGACGGGGCTGAAATATGATAGTTCCGATATGGTGGAGATTAGTAAGTGAAGGACTGAATTGGCAAAGAACTTTCGCTGGATGAAAATATCGTAAAAGATATTCATGCCCTGCTTATGGAAAATATCCTCACTGGGGTATTTATCGCAGGGAAGAGGTTGCTATCAGCGGTGCGAGTCATACGCCGCCCGCAGTGGGCTGAGGGATTTTATTCCCTCTATAGCCGCTGCATTATTTGTGATTCAACTCCTTGTAAGTGCGGGCAACCAGAATAACCGTAATAATAAATGTCAGAATATCCGATACCGGCATGGAGAATAATACACCGTCTAAGCCCCAAAACACGGGAAGAACAATCGCGAAGCCGACACCGAATACCACTTCACGAATCATGGAAAGCACGGTAGATTCCGCCGCTTTGCCCATTGCCTGTAAGAAAATAAAACATGCCTTGTTTACGCAGGCCATGACAATCATACATAAATAAATCCGAAATGCCTTAAGCGCAAACGCTGTGTAATAGCTGCTTTCATTAGCGGCTCCGAAGACGGAGATCAACTGTTTCGGGAAAATCTCAACCAGAATCAAGGCGATGGCGCCTACTAATGCCTCGCCGATCAGTAACTTCGTAAATAGCTCTTTGACCCGCGATCTATTGCCGGCTCCTATATTATAGCCTACAACCGGAATGCAGCCGGCAGCCATTCCCACGACAATCGAAATAACGATCTGGAAAAATTTCATAACAATGCCGACAACAGCCATTGGAATCTGAGCGTACTGCGGCTGTCCGAATATTTCATCCAGCGCTCCGTATTTTCGGAGCATATTGTTGATCGCCGCCATTGCTGCAACTAAAGAAATCTGGGATAGAAAACTTGTAATTCCCAAAAGCAGTGTCCGACCGCAGATTTTCTGATTTATTTTCAAATCCTCTAAGGAGGGTTTAATCGTTTTCATATGAAAGATATACCATACTGCCAAAAAGGCTGTAATAATCTGTCCGAATACGGTCGCAATGGCCGCGCCCATCATTCCCCATTTGAATACAAAAATAAAAACCGGATCAAGAATAATGTTGGCAACGGCACCGGCAAGTGTAGAGGCCATAGCAAACTTAGGGTTTCCGTCTGCGCGGATCACGGGATTCATTGCCTGCCCAAACATATAAAAGGGAATTCCGAGACTGATGTAAAGAAAGTATTCCTTTGAGTGGTGAAATGTCTCTTCGTTTACCGTTCCGCCGAACATAGCAATAATTTGATCCTGAAAAACCAGGTAAATAATAGTTAACAACAAACTGCCGGCGATAATCATAATAACTGCATTGC
>CAMWMS010000228.1 GCA_947175435.1 uncultured Lachnospiraceae bacterium
CAGTTTATTGAGCTAAATATGAATTTCCCGATGTATCAGGTTCCTCAATTGGAAGAAACAGCTTATCTGAAAGAGCTGGCGCAGAAGAATGACATATATTTCACGATTCATCTGGATGAAAACCTGAATGTATGTGACTTCAACAGGCTGGTTGCGGACGCATACATGGAGACGGTTGAAAAAACGCTAAAGGTGGCGCAGGAAATCAACGCTCCGCTTCTTAATATGCACATGAATCAGGGAATATATATCACTCTGCCGGACAGAAAGGTGAGGTTGTTCGGAGAATATAAAGAGGAGTATATGGCGGCGTTTGGGCGGTTTCGCGATATGTGTGAGCGTGTGGCAGGCGATGCGGGAACGAAGATCTGCATCGAGAACACGGACGGTTACCAAAGCTACGAGAAGGAAGCGATCGACTATCTGTTACAGAGTGATATGTTTGCACTGACATGGGATATCGGACATTCCCATACATGTGGCAATGTGGATGAAGAATTCCTGATGCAGCGTAAAGACAGACTGTATCATTTCCATATTCATGACGGGTTGGGAAATAAGAATCATCAGACGCTTGGAACGGGAGAGATTGATCTGCCTCAAAGGCTCGGTATCGCGCGTGAATGTGGGTGCCGGTGCGTGGTGGAGACGAAGACGATTGAGGCACTGAGAGAGTCTGTATTATGGCTGAGGCAGAAGGAGTCAAATATATGAGGGTGCCCCAAAATCCATAGAATGATTTGAGGGGCACCCTTATATTTTTTATAATTCCTGCACTATTTTCATGTCAGCTCAGAAAAGATTTTAAATTTCGGTCCAGACTGCCGGCCAGCTCTGTCAGATCTACGGTCAGTGAGTCAAGATTCTCTATCTCGCGCATCAACCGTGCCGTAACATCAGCGGCAGTTTGAGAGAGATTTGCATTGTCTAGTGCAGATTCGGATAGATCCGTAATGATATGCGCCATATTGTCCTTTGCTTCGTTCATGTTGGAAACATTGGCTTGCATAGCGGCCTCCTTTTCCGTGATCTGTGTAATATCATGGGTTATATCTTCGAAGATCTGTTTTGTCTTTTCAACATTGCTTTCCTGATGTTTTAAAGTCTGTTCCACAGTATCCATCACTTTGACAATACCATTGGTTTTTTCCACCAGTGATTGAATGTTGTCACCGATCTTGGCGGCCGAATTATTGGATTCTTCTGCCAGTTTCTGAATTTCTTGGGCGACGACGGCAAATCCTCTTCCGGCTTCACCCGCACGGGCGGCTTCAATACTTGCATTCAAAGCAAGCAAAGTGGTTTCCTCGGCAATGTTTGTGATATATTCCGTCACGCTTTTAATCTGGTCTACAGACTCATTTGTCACGGCGACTTGACGGCTGATTTCCGTGACGGTCTCACGAGAATTTTTACTGCTGTCAAAGAGCTCGTTTAGAATATTCTTACTGTTTGCAGAGAGCTCCGCCATATTATCAGAGAGGGTATTGATATCTGTAATCTGCTCCAATATCATATCTATGGCGGTTCGTGTAGTCTCTACATCAACAGCGGCATTCTGGGTTTCGATCTTCTGGTTTGTTGCCTTGTCATAGATCTGCGTTATACTGCTGTTCATCTCTTTAGCATCGGTGACGTTCTGGCTGCACATGGCATTTAACTGCTCTATGGTGTCCGTCAGCTTAACCATTCCGCTCTGAATATTGTCAAGCAGATTTTCGATTTTATTCCGAAGCCTCTCCGTTCCCGTGGCCAGCTCGCCAAATTCATCCTTGCGCTTAGTGTTTGTAAGTCTTTTATCTGTAAGGTCGCCCTCCGAAACTTTAAGAAGCACTCTTCGTACATCATGCAGTACTTTCGTGAGTCCGCCTATGTACCAGAATATAAACGCAGCTACGGCGATCAGGACAAAGGCCGACATGAGAGCGCTTATTAAAATGTAGCGGGTGATAATGCTGTCCAGTGTGTCAGTAGGAGTGGATGCCATTAAAGCGCCGACAACGGTGCCGTCACCGGGCTGAACAATGGGAATAATGTAAGCGTGGCACATTTGGTTATCGATTTCAATATTTTGATACCAAAGCTGGGCGCCTTGATTCAATGTATACTGGTTGATATTATTTCCTGCCTGCATACCGATCCATCGCGCGCCGGACTCGTCACAAATGGAAGTCATAACTGCCGTTTCGTGATAGAAAAAAGTAATGTCAACGCCGATCTGAGATTTCAGGTCGTCTACAATAAACGTTTCCTGTGAGACATTAAAATTCATTCCGCGCCATACATAGCCGTCCGCCTTCATGGAATAATCACCGTATCCTTGACTGTCATACAGACTCATTGCTGCAAGAGCGCTGGACTTTAAACTGTTTTTGGTCTCTCTGTACATTCCCGATTGAAATTGGACAAGACCAATAATCAAAGACAATACTGTCAGCAATAAAAGAGGGATACAGCACAGAGTAAGCATTTTTTGCTTGAATTTCATATTTACCTCCTACATTGCATCTTGTGTGATAACGGTAACGCCGGTATCGGTAGTCGTGTTAGTGTCTGTATAAGTGCCTTCCAGAGCCTGTATGGCAATAGCCATGCCGTCATGTCCCATGACAGACGGATTCTGCTGCATGGTTGCATAGATTACTCCTTCCGAAACTAGGGAAAGTACGGCATCTGAGGTATCAAATCCTACGATCATGCTTTCTGTACCGGCATCTTTAACAGCATTGCCGAGTGCGACCGTAGTGCCCTCGTTTGTTCCGAAAAATCCTACATAATTCTGCGCAAGACCATCCTGTACGGCATTCGTCACATTGTCGGCATTATCCTGCATGAATACAGTGTCCGCGAGAGTGAAATCAGTACCTTCAAAGGCTTGTCTGAATCCGGTTTCCCGCGCAACACAGGAAGCTGTGTCGGCTGTAACACCCATGACACCGATCGTACCGCTTGTAATTCCGGCGGTGTTTAGGGCGTTTATCATCGTTTGACCTGCAGTCATGCCGGCAGCAATGTTATCAGTCGAAAGTGCTGTGACACAGTCATAGCTTGCGGCGCTGTCTACATAGACGATTTTACAGCCGGCATCCGATGCCTTCTGCAGACTGGCGTTTACTCCGTCGGCGCTGTTAGCGGCGATCAGAATTGCATTGGCTCCGTTTGTCACTGCCTCGTCGATGCATGCGCTTTGCAGAGCGTCATCGTGCGCGTCCGGTCCGATCCATTTGTATGTAACATTACCCAATTCGTTGACAGCGCTCAGGCACCCGTCGTCGATGGATTTCCAATAGCTGTCCGTCAGATCCATTGTAATCAGATAAACTGTGTACTGACTGCCTGAAGCAGTGGATTGCGCCTCCGTACTATCTGCTGCTTGCGCCGGCACGGCAGATGCTTGTTCTGTTGTGACAGATGATGTCATAGGGTGATCCGGCATGATAATTTCGGGGGTTGTGTTTGTACCGCACCCGCATAGCGTTATGCCAAGCAGGGCACTGCAAAGTAAAGTTGTTTTTCTTCGCATAATCATTCTCCTTCTCTAAAAATGTATAAATTAATAATTAGCTTAAGAGACTTAAAATATAAACATATATTTTAAAATAATTTAAGTTGCTCTTTAATTAAAGAATATAACATATTTTATAATAATACAAGCAAATAATGCATAAAATATAGTATTTATTACAAGTAAATGGCGTAAAGCATTTATTTTTGAAAATAAAATAAGCTAAATATACTTTAATTAGTGCAAACAAATAACTTAAAATAATAACATATAATTTAATAGAATATAGCTACAGCTTCACTATTTGAAAATAAAAATATATTTTTGTATCTATTCTGCTTTTCTTTGCTGAGCTTGTGTGTAAAAATATAAAAAAAGGAAAAATAGAAAATAAAGAGCAAAAAGGAGAGAGATCAAATGAGACTGGGAGCATTGGAGGCAGGCGGCACTAAAATGGTGTGTGCCATAGGAGATGAGACGGGCAGGATATTTGAGCAGATATCGATACCCACAGAGACGCCGGATATCACGATGCCGAAACTGATTACATATTTTGAAGAACGAAAAGTGGATGCGCTCGGTATAGCAAGTTTCGGTCCGATCGAACTTGACAGGGAGGATCCGAAGTATGGGTATATAACGACCAGTACGAAGAAAGCATGGATAAATTTTGACATGGTAGGCAGTTTTACACGCGCACTTGGCTGTCCGATCGGTTTTGATACGGATGTCAACGGCTCAGTGCTCGGAGAAGTGACATTCGGACAGGCCAAAGGGAAGCGCTGTGTGATCTATCTTACGATCGGAACAGGGATCGGCGGTGGTATTTATATAGAAGGAAATCTGTTGCATGGGATGCTGCACCCCGAGGCAGGGCATGTG
>CAMWMS010000229.1 GCA_947175435.1 uncultured Lachnospiraceae bacterium
GTTTGAGCAGCTGCCCTCGAATTACCGGCTTACATCAGAACAGATGGAGAGCAAGCGGGATCTGGCCTCTCATTTGGATGAGATCAGTGCTTTTGAAGAAGGTGTTGATTATGTAGACGGACAGGTCATAACTTTTGCACAGACACAGGAGGAAGCTGAGCAGTTTGCCGATGCATATCATGCCAGGATTGTGGCGTTTGAATATGGCGTTTTGACACTGGAGTTGGATAAACAGGACACGGTCAGTAAAGCGATGCGGGCAGCGGCCAATGAAGAAGTTAATCTGCCGGCGGTGTGGCCGAATTACTACCGTTATGCATACGGAGAGATTACGGCGGATGAGTCTGATCTCTCTGACATGATCCAGGAGTATGTGTCGGCAGACAGTGAACAGGAAACTTATTTCGAGCAGGATGGTGAGCAGGAGAATACAGCGGAACAGGATGATTTTATAGAAATAGATACGGAAGAGTACGAGATGGAAGGTGCGGTGGACGGAATTGACGGCGTAGAGCAGACGGAAGCTTCTTATATGGAAGCCTTGGCTTACAGCGATCCCTATTTAAAATCTACGAATTCTTATTATCAGTATCATCACACAATCATCGGATCGTCCTATGCATGGGCGGCAGGTTACACAGGTCAGGGAATCAAGGTTGCGGTTCTAGATACCGGTGTGGCAAATCATACGGATGTGTCGGCTACGAGCATATATGGCCCCGGTACCAGCGACAGCCATGGACACGGCACGCATGTAGCCGGTATAATCGGTGCGAAGGCGAACGGTAAGCTGGGAGTGGGCGTGGCGCCCGGTGTGACATTGTACAGCGGCAATGTGCTACCTAATGGCACGGGAACGGACGATGATATTATCAAAGCAATTAAGGCTGCGCAGGCAAAGAACGTGGATATCATCAATATGAGTCTGGGTGGACTCGGGTATAACGGCGCATTCCAGCAGACGGTTAACAAGGCTTATGAGCAGGGGATCGCTATCTTCTCCGCATCGGGTAATGACGGCGGGGCAAACTATACCTTTCCTTCCTGCTATGATCATGTGATCAGCGTAGCGGCTACGGATGCGGGCAATGAGCGGGCATATTTCTCTAATTACGGTGATAAAGTGGATTTAAGCGCACCGGGTGTATCCATCTGTTCTACAAGCCGAGATGGCAGTCACTATACGCGTATGAGCGGTACGTCCATGGCTTGTCCCGTTGCGGCAGGTGAGGCGGCGGTTATATTATCCGGCAATGCGAGTGTGCGTAGTATGACAGGTAAGGCAAGAGTGAATGCCTTAGAGAGCACGATGAAGGCGAATGCGATTATGGTTGGGTCCGGAATGGGAGCAGGCATTACGATTCTGCCTAAAGCATTGAAATTGAGTACGGCGGTCACGAAACCTACAGCTCCGACGATTTCCTTTGTACCGGATAATAAAGCAGCGGCGCAGACCGTGAAAGTGACGATTAAGGCACGGGGCGAAGTAACTGTTTATTATACAACCAATGGTAAGACTCCGACATATAAGAATGGTTTAGTCGGTAACGGTGCGGTGCAGTATACGCAGCCGTTTGATATCAAGAATCAGGCGAAGGCAACTGTAAAGGCCATCGCAGTCAATGAGAACGGAGTAGCAAGTGCGGTCAGATCTTCGTCTTATACTTTGAAACCCTATGTCAGCAGCATTACCATATCCGGCGTGCAGCAGATTGCCAAAGGCAAGAGCGTGCAGATGAAAGCGGAAATCCTGCCGGCGTATGCGACCAACAAGAAAGTGACATGGGAATTGTATACGGCCGACAATAAGAAGATCGATGCGAAAATTGCAAAAGAGACAGGAGTAAGTATTACGTCTGCCGGTAAAGTCACTGCGACTAAGAACGCAAAGCCCGGCAACTATACGATCAAGGTAACGGCGAAAGATAACGGCGCTAAGAGTGCGACGTATAAAATAACCGTGATCGATACCGTAAAGATCGACAGTGTTAAATTCGTGGACATGGGCAAAAACGCGGCGCTTAAGAATGTAGCCCTTACACTGCCCACGGACGGCAGCTATAATCTGGGTAAGAGTCTGGAATGGAAGTGCAAGGACGGTGCGGCGGCAGCATTGTCGGATTTCAAATGGAGCAGCAGCAATGCGGCAGTGGCCAAGGTAAGTGCCACTGGTGTTGTGACACCGCTTAAAGCGGGCAAGGTGACGATCACGGCACTGGCAAATGATTCCAGTGGAAAGAAAGCTACTTGCATCATAACGATTAAGCAGCTTGCTGACAAAATTACAATAGCGGGCAGTGCTAAAGTAGCGGCAGGGACGAACCAGACATATAAAGCGACAGTGACACCTGATTATGCCAGCAATAAGAAAGTGACATGGAAACTGTCGGATGCAGCCGGAGAAGTGACCGCAAAACGTGGCAAAGAGATCGGGGTAAGTATCAATTCGAAAAATGGCAGATTGACGACAACTGCCAAAGCCGCCGCCGGTAAATATACGGTTTCCGCGGTTGCGGCAGACGGCAGTGGAAAGAGTGCATCGAGATCGGTTGTGGTCACAAAAGGAAAAATTACCGGTATTACGTGGGATAATACGTCATATAAAAAAGTGTCTATATTCAGAAAGCAGCAGGTCAGCGGAACGAAGACCTCAGTCACTGTATCTGCGACGGTAAAGGGAACGGACGGGGCAGATCTGAGTGCTTATACGGTAACAAACAGTAATCCCGGTATTGCATCGGTAAGTACGAAACAGTCAGGGGCCAGAATCACACTGACGATCAAATCGACTGGCAAGGCAACGGGCAAAACCAGTATCACGATTGCGGCGGCCGACGGATCGGGCAAAAAACTGACTTGTACGGCTATCGTTAATAATCCTGCTTCTGGCATCGTGATTGCACCACCAGCGGGCAGAAGTCAGTATGTGGCGAGAGGAAATTCTCTGCAACTTAAGGCCGTGGTGGAAAGCGAAAACGGTAAAGTGTCGAACAAGGGTGTAACTTGGGAGCTGTATGACTCGAAGGAAAATAAGATCGATGAGAGCCTGTCAAAGACAACCGGCATGAAGATCACGGCGGCCGGCAAGGTGACGGCTACGAAGGATGCAGCGATCGGCTCCTACACGGTTAGGGCAACAGCGAAAGACGGCAGTGGTGTGACTAAGACATATGCGATATCCGTTGTGAAACCTGCGACCTACATACGGCTGAGCGATAACAGAGGTTATATGTCCACTGCATACCAGTATATTCTTGACCAGGGAAAGCTTTATCAGGTGAAGCTGACCTCAGATGCAAAACAGAGTATCGCCGTATCTTCATCAAATCCAGCGGTGCTATCGGTGTCCGTTCCCGCCAGCGGTACGCTGGAAATTGGGGCATATAAGAAAGGGACTGCGGTAGTTACACTGACGGCTATGGATGGCAGCGGGAAGCAGGTGAAGTATTATTTTATGGTAAGATAGATGAGAGATTTTTGAAACCTAATTATATATTACTATTTTGTTGTATGGCTTTTATTTGCCAATTGGATGTGCTATGATATCCGTATGTATTGAAACTTGTATTTGTACGAGGAGGTGAAAAATTGAAAATAAAGAGAGTTGCTGTTACAATAAGTCTCGTTCTGATTTCGATAATAGGGCTCAGTGGCTGTGGCGGAGAACGCGAATTTGTCGAAATTACTGAGCTGGAACGTAATAATGCAGAACAAGAACTAGTAGCTCTTCCGATTCCTGAGAGAGAGGTATACACTTCTATTGCCGGAGACTCTGATGAAGACGAATCCAGTGAAGCGACGAAGCTGACCGCTTTGGCGGATGATTTGGAGGAAGCGGAGAAAATTGCCGATTTGTATGGCATCGAACTTGATAGTTATTCTTATGGAGTAGCCGTCTATGTAACTGACAAGGATGTACAGGAGCTCATCAGTATGGGAGAGGAGAATGATTATCCTACACTGGCTCCTAATCATAAAGACAAGCTCCATACGGTACAGTAAACATACGACCGCAAAGGATAGAAAAAGAAAGAGAAGGGAGAAAAAATGAAAAAAGCAAAGATACTGTCATTACTGTTGGCAGGTTCCCTGTTGTTCAATACAACAGGAATTGAAGTGTTGGCAACTGCGGCGTCGGAACCTGTTCTTGAGGAACAGTCCGTTGAAGCGCCGGACGACGAGGCTTCTGAGGAGAATGCGGGTGCAGAAACATCAGAGAAAACCTCGGAAGAAGAAACAGACAAAGAGTCAGAAGATGAGCAGAATTCTGAACAGCCTTCCGGAGCGGAAGAAGGGAAAGATGAGGAATCCTCGGGAGAGCCGGAAACTCCTGAACAACCGTCGGGAGAAGATGGGGAGACCGAAGAACCCTCAGAGGAAACAGAGG
>CAMWMS010000230.1 GCA_947175435.1 uncultured Lachnospiraceae bacterium
TGCCGCTTCAATCGCATAGATATCTACACCGTTAAAATTTTCAATATGTTGGCTGAGCTCCTGAATCATCTTCTGACACATAGCGCTGCTCTGTCTGAAAAAGAACAACACCTTCGGCTTCCCGTCCGCCCTTGAACTGACTGTCTCCTCGTCCAGTGTCGTAAAGGTATAGTCCGGATTTTCAGCACCTATTTTCCACTTGGCATAGAGCGTGACATTCCCTGTAGTTCCCTTAACAATCTCAGTCACTTTCTCCTTAAATTCAACGTCCTTATACCAGCCGTCAAATAGGTATCCCTCTCTGACAGGATCTTTCAAAGTGATGGTATCCCCATTGCTCCTATAGAATTCCGGATTTTCGCTGTTGTTTTCGCCGTAACCCAGCTCGTAACTAATCCTATAATAATCATAATCACAATACTGCTGCAAATCCGTCAATATCTCATCAGCGCTTCTCCCTCCGGTAGTGGCATGCTGCACACGGTTTTCCGAATCAATAAAGACGATGACAGGAGTTGTGACTGATCCTCCGGTACTAACATGGGTAACGTCCTTGACATAATCCCAGAAACATCGATCATACGTTCCATCTTTGTCATAACAGTAGGTAATCTCGTCACATCCGTATGTATCTTTAAAATTGGCAACCTCCTCCTTTGTCTTTCCTTCAATTTCAATCGCATAGATATCTGCACCGCTGAAAATGTTAATATATTTGCTGAGAGACTGATTCGTACTCTGACAAAACCCGCATGTCGTCTTGAAAAAGAACAGCACTTTTGGTTTCCCGTCCGCTTTGGAGCTGACTGTCTCATCGTCCAGCGTCGTAAAGGTATAGTCCGGATTTTCAGTACTATTTTCCCACTTGGCATAGAGCGTGATATCGCCCGTGCTTCCTTTCGTGATCTGCGTCACTTGCTCCTTAAATTCCGCGTCCGTATACCAGCCGCCAAATACGTATCCCTCTTTGACTGCGTCTTCCAAAACGATGGTTTGCGTCCCGGCCGTATAGATGCTCGGATTGTTCCCGCTGTTCTTACCGCCGTTCAGCTTGTAGGTAATCTTATAAATGCCTTCCGTATTCCCATTGCTATAACCACAATATTCCCACAAAGCCGTCAATATCTCAGTGCAGTTTTTCTCTCCGGCAGTACCATACTGCACACGGTTTTCCGAGTCAATATAGACGATGAGAGGAGTTGTGTTACCAGCATGGACAATGTCGGCATAAGCCCAGTAATATCGATTATACCTTCCATTTGTGTCATAACAGTAGGTAATCTCGTCACATCCGTAATCATTTTTAAATTGCTCAACCTCCTCCTTTGTCATTTTAAACGATTCAATCGCATAGATATCTACGCCGTCAAAAGACTTAATATTTTTACTGAGATCCGAATTCGCCCGTATACAACGACCGCAGGTCGTGCTGAAAAAGAACAGTACTTTCGGCTTCCCGTCCGCCTTGGAACTAACCGTCTCACCGTCCAGCGTCGTAAAGGTATAGTCCGGATTTTCAGCATTCAGCCCTTCTTTTCCTGATGCTCTTACCCACTTCGCATAGAGTGTGATATCGTCCATGCTCCCTTCAGGGATTTCCGTTACTTTTTCCTCAAATTCCGCATCCTTATACCAGCCGTCAAACTGATAGTCTTGCCGGTAAGGAGACAGCAGGGTAATGGTCTGTGAACCGCCAAAATATATTTTCGGATTCCCGCTGTTATTTGTACCGCCTCCCAGCTCATAGTTGATCCGGTAAACGTCATAATTACAGTATTCCCGCAGATTGTTAAATGCCCCCTCTGCATTGTACTGCGTCTCTACGTACTGCAACTTATTATCGCCATCGATATAGACGACTACCGGGGAAGAAACCGTCCCATTCACAGTTTGGTAATTGCCCCGTTTAACATAATCGTTCAGCACGGACGTGTTCTCGCCACCATCAGCGCAGAATATAATCTCGTCGCATCCGTAGTTATTTTTTATGTTGAGCATATATTGATTAGCACTGGTTATATTCGTCTTTGTGACAACGGCAAAAACGACATCGACCCCTCCAAACCAATCAATGTTTGCCGTGATATCCTCAGCTAAATCTCTGCTGAAACCGCAGTTTTCGTTGGCAAAGACCAGAAGCTTGGGCTTCCCATCCGCTGCCTGCGACGAGCCACTTCCGGAACCGTCCACTGTTTCAAAGTTATACTCCGGATTATCAAGGTTAGACCCCTTCTTCTTCCACTTGGCATAGAGTTCAATATTACCTTTGGTTCCTGCCGGAATCTTTGTCACCATCTCCGTGTATGTCTCATCACTATACCAGCCGTCAAAACAATAGCCGTCTCTGTAAGGCGGCGTGACCTGGATAATATCCTGATCCTCATCGGACGCGTCATATGTCTTTGTAATAATGTCATTCGTACCGCCACTATTCACATGATAAGTAATCGCGTACCGTGTATACCCACAGTATTCCTGAAGATGGCATAATATCGAATAGGCAGAGTCTGGATTCATTTCTGCATATTGGATTTTACCGTCACCGATATAGAATAAGCTCGGATAGGGCTTGTCCGCTGCTGCCATTGATGGGTTCTTCTCTTGCACTGCCTGGCAATATTCACGTGCATCATCAGTCGCGTCCAGACCGATTATATTTCCGTCTGCGTCTGCCCCCATCTTCACTGCAAATTTAGCATTATTAAAATTAACTAGTGGATAAGAACCATTCCACATATCCCACCCATTACTTACCTCAATACAAATGAATTCCAGTCCTGTTCCTTCAAAACATTCTTTAAAATCCTGTATATAATCAAACAGCATGCCGCTATCCGATTCTTTATAAAACATCACAATGCCCATGCCACTGTCTGGCATCGCGCTAACCTTAGTGCGGGTGTCGGGAAGCATATAGTTGTTTGGCAGAGAAGCCGGATCAATATTATACGCTTCCTTAGTTTCCTCCTCCTCACCGCCGGCTCCCGTAATCTCTGCGATCAGCACATTCTCTTTCTCTGTCAGGAACGGATCAGTATGCAGGGCATAGCACACTTTACCCTGACGGTAGCCGCTGCCGAAGATACTATATCCCTCCGCTTTGTCCGGCGTAAACTCCGTACGCTTATCTGTTCCATCCCCTTTGATGCTGTAGATGGAAGCAGCATCATTATAGAACAGTCGGTCGTTTATCATATACAGGCCGGAACATGCGCCGGTCACGGATTCGCCTCTGTTAGTATACCATTTCCCGATATTCACGAGTTGCGTTCCCGTACCGGTAATATCTGTGAATTTTGCCTTTCTCAAACTTCCTTCAGCGGATACATAGTAGCAGGAATCTCCCTTGAACACTAACGGTGCATCACTTCTTCTCCAGAAGGCATAATCATACGCTACGTCCGTGGCTTTATAATCGACCTCATCGCTGCCGGACGTCACCTTCCAATCATAGTGATTCAGCTTCTTAAAAATTTCGTCGCTGCAGAGCATATTGGTATGCGACGCCCTGCCGACTATATCCCGGTAGGGGTCATCCCACGTCACGTCTACATGATAGTATTCACCGCCCAGCTTCACCATGTTCCATGCATGTTCCATCTTTTCACTGGAAACCATATAACATTCAATTCCTAACTTGCCCAAAAGATACTTATATGCCAGCGCATAGCCCTGACATACGGACACGCCGTTCACCAATGCACCGTATGCGCTATAGGACACCGCAGGAACCTTCATCCACATAAAGTTATCATAATCATACTCAACATTAACAGCGAGCCAGTCATGCAGGGCGGCCGCCTTCTCATAATCGCTCATCCCGTCGGTCACACACGTCAATGCCGCATTCGCCTTCTCCTCAAAAGCGGCGTCATTATATTCTGTGCTATAAGTCATCATAAGCGATGCAACTGTAACCTCATCGGCTAAAAGGCCGTAATTGTAACTCTTATTAACAAAATAAAGATCCGGATGTTCATTGAGTACGCCGCTTACCAGATTGCCTACAGTCTCCTCAGTTACATCATATATTGAAATGTCAATTATATCTTTTCGTTTTAACATTTGACGATATACATAATCTATTACGCTGTCGTCATATGTAGGCGCTGAAATATCCGCTATGTTGCCGCTTCCTGACGGTGCGTCGCCGAACTGATAGGCGCCTTCTATCTCCGCCTCCACTATCCTGATGTCTTCCGTTATGGCTTTTTCCGACACGGCAAACAGAGCTGGCTCCACTAAATCATTGCCGGATACCTGTGCATCCTCCGTCTCTTCTTCCGAATCGTTCTCGTCACCTGTCTGGCTGTCGTCGCCTGCCGGGTTGTC
>CAMWMS010000231.1 GCA_947175435.1 uncultured Lachnospiraceae bacterium
GTAGGAAGAGCGCTTAGAGTCCCAAGTGATTGATTGATTTTTTTCATAGTATAAGATATACTCAATAAAAAGAAGGGCACTAAGGGCGCTTACGTCCGAAAGTAATAGGGGAGTACTATGGAAAAGAAGGAAGAGGAATTGGTTGTAGGCGGATATCGGTTCGGTACGGTTGCCGATGCGGAGACTGCGAGGATGGAGGAGAAGAAGGTCGTTAATCTGGAGCAGCATCTCGATTTTCACAAGCCGCAGAATGTGCTGTTAGTTTACAACAGGGCAATTGAAAACCGTGTATTTATGACGCCGGTCGGCATGTCGTATCTGCATAGGATGCAGGAACAGCTTATCAAATGTGGTGTACCGCAGGAGAAGATCAAGCCCATTCCTTTATATGCGACGTTCAGTAACAAGACGGAGTATAACCGCTCAATCAGAAACAGTATGGCGGCTAGGGGGCAAAGACCGGAATTTAAAGGACGCTTCATTACCTCAGTATCAATCAATATTTTATTGGCGTTGGCACTTACGGCTGTGATCGTTTTATCATTGCGGAGCGATGTTCCGACGATACTCAATTACAAGACAGCCGTGCTCAATGAATATTCCGAGTGGGAACAGGAGCTCACCGAGAGAGAACAGGCGGTGCGCAGAGCGGAGAGAGGATTGGAAGCAGATCAGTAACAGTTCAACAGTGTGAACCGTTAAATCAATCTGTAATATAGAAGGATAGCCGTGTAGAATGTACGGGTATCGGATCAATAAGGCATGGTCAGGGAAACCGCGGTCATGCCTTTTTAATGCGCAGACCCGTGCAAAGGAAGTATGTACAGCAGAAACCATGCCTCGGATGCGGGGATGGAAATAAATGAAATCTTATTTTAGAAAATCACAAATTTTACATATTTATGTCGTATACTATGGTTAAATATCGTGGGAAATCAATTTGGCATGGAGGGGCAGAATATGGAGCGATTGAAAATTCTTGTAGTGGATGATGAGAGCCGTATGCGAAAGCTTGTGGGAGATTTCCTGACCAAAAGCAATTATGAGGTTGTAGAGGCGGAAGATGGAGCACAGGCAGTAGATATCTTTTTTGACCAAAACGATATTGCACTGATTATTCTGGATGTGATGATGCCCAAGATGGACGGCTGGCAGGTGTGCAAGGAGATACGGGAATATTCGAAAGTGCCAATCATCATGCTGACAGCAAAGTCTGATGAGAGGGATGAACTGTTGGGATTTGAGCTGGGGGTGGACGAGTATATTTCGAAGCCGTTCAGTCCTAAGATCCTTGTGGCAAGAGTGGAGGCGATTCTGCGCAGAACCAGCCAGATCAGTGCCGATGAGGTATTGGAAGCAGGCGGCATTACGGTAAATAAGGCGGCGCACAGTGTATCTGTAGACGGAGCGCCTATAGAGCTGAGTTATAAGGAATTTGAACTGCTGACTTATTTTATGGAAAACAAAGGAATTGCGCTGTCCAGAGAGAAGATACTAAACAGTGTCTGGAATTATGATTATTTCGGAGATGCAAGGACAATTGATACACATGTGAAAAAGCTGCGCAGTAAAATGGGAGCGAAAGGCGAACTGATCAAAACGATCTGGGGCATGGGCTATAAATTCGAGGTAGACTGACGAATATGAAATATTCATTAAAGAGACATTTTGCGATCATTTTGATATCGCTTGTGGCGGGTACGATTCTTATGTGCCTTTTGTTCAATAGTACACTGTTGGAAGAATACTATATCAACAATAAAATCAATGCGTTGATCAGAGCTTACAACAGTATCAATGAGGCATCCAGCGCGGGTGATATCACAACGGACAATTATGATATTGAACTGCAGAAAATATGCGGCAAATATAATATTAACGTGCTGGTGGCGGACAGCGATTCCGAAACAATCAAAACGTCTATGGCGGATTCGGAGTTTGTCATCAAGCATTTACTGCATAACATTATTATAGGTGTTGATCCCGAGAACGTTTTGCGGGAAGGGTATAATTATAAAATGCAGATCGTCACGGACGGCCGTACGCAGACGGAATATATAGAAATGTGGGGGATGTTGGACAGCGGTTCTCTTTTTATGCTAAGAAGTGCGTTGGAGGGAATTAGAGAAAGTGTTTCCATATCCAATCGTTTTCTGACGTATGTGGGTGTGTGGGCGATCGGCGTAAGTGCGCTGCTGGTTCTGTGGCTGTCTAACCGTATAACGAAGCCTATTTTGGAATTGGCGGATATTTCCGAGAGAATGAAGCATCTGGATTTTAACGCCAAATATACCGGAAATGACAAGACGGAAATTGCTATACTGGGTAATAATATTAACGAGTTGTCCGAGACATTGGAGGAAACGATCTCCGAATTAAAGACTGCCAACAATGAGCTGCTTAAGGATATCGAAAGAAAAGAGCAGATCGATGAGATGCGCAAAGACTTTCTGTCAAATGTATCTCATGAATTGAAGACGCCGATTGCGCTGATCCAAGGGTATGCGGAAGGACTGCAGGAAGGAATCAATGACGATGCGGAGAGCCGGGAATTTTACTGCGGTGTCATTATAGATGAGGCGGCTAAGATGAATACGATGGTCAAGCGGCTGCTCACGTTAAATCAGTTAGAATTCGGCAATGAGATCGTGAATATGGAGCGGTTTGACATTACGGCGCTTATCAGAAATTATGTGGCTTCGGCCGAGATTTTGATCAGGCAGAAGGGCGTATCGGTTCGTATGGAGGATTACGGCACGATCTATGTATGGGGTGATGAATTCAGAGTAGAAGAAGTCTTTATGAATTATTTTACCAACGCCATGAATTATGCGCAGGGTGAAAAGATCGTAGATGTCAGGATAAGGGAAGAGGAGAAGCGGGTGAAGGTGTCTGTTTTTAATACCGGCAGTCCGATTCCGGAGGAAAGTCTGGAGTATATATGGGAGAAGTTCTATAAAGTGGATAAGGCACGGACGCGAGAGTATGGTGGAAGCGGTATCGGATTGTCCATCGTTAAGGTGATTATGGAATCGATGAATCAGGAGTACGGGGTCGTTAATTATGACAATGGTGTGGAATTTTGGTTTACACTGGACAATTGTGCAGACATTACGTTATAATAATGTGCAGGGACTATGAATACTGCCCTGACAGGGAGGATAGATCGTGAAAAGAGCATGCAAATTACTGTGTGGCATTATGGCAGCGGCGCTGTTGACCGGCTGTGGTTCCACGATGCCTGATCTGACACAGGAGGAGACAGATTTAATTTCAGAATATGCGGTAGGCGTATTATTAAAATACGACAAATATCACAGCGGACGTCTGGTTGATACGACGGATTATGAGACTGCGGAAGATGTGGTGCAGACGGAGGAGCCGGAAGAGACAGAACAGCCGGAACCGGAGCAGGAAGAGGTGCCGGTAGACGATACGGAAGTAGTGGATGTCAGCCAGGATGAGGAGGCGATTGCGATACCTGCTACCATAGAAGAATATTATGGCCTTCAGGATTTTACGTTTCAATATACAGGATATGAGATGGCGCAGAGTTATCCCCCGGATGCAGATGAAAACAACGTTTTTTTCTCAATGGATGCGACAGAGGGAATGCAGCTTCTGGTGTTAAAGTTTACGGCTTTCAACACAAGCGCTTCCGATCAGACACTGAACATGCTTGAACGCGGAGCGAGATTCCGTGTGTCAGTCAACGGCGAATCCAGTAAGGGAGCGTTAGCGACGATGTTGCTAAACGACATGCAGACATATAATGAGGTAGTGCCGGCAGGCAGTATGGTGGAACTGGTCAGCATTGTGGAAGTGCCGCAGTCGGTGTCCGTTAATACGATCGAGTTTATACTGCGCGGCGGCGAAGAGAACGCAGTGATGAATCTGCAGTAATAATTTTATAAGAATAATTTGACATGCATATAAGCGCGGGTGAGCCATTGTATATGGCAGCCCGTGTTTTTATTATATAGGAAACTGTTTGGCAAATTTGGAGTTTGCGGAGATGCGCAGCATCTCAAGAGAATATCTCGTAATCGAGCGTAGCTCGATTTGTTAAAAATATATATAAAAATTAAAGGAAATATTGACAGACCTTAACTTTCAAAATATACTGAAAAGGCGGCCGACCGACTGGTCGGACGGTAAATTTTTAGTGATTTCTTATTAGAGAATGACAGTAAGCAGAAAGAGAGAGTCTACTATGTTGGGGAAATTCAGCGTCAAAAAGACATATACCGTTTTGGTTGCGGATATTTTTTTGATTGATCTCGGAGTCGTGTCGTTTAAGAAAATGTCTACCGAGTGATTGG
>CAMWMS010000232.1 GCA_947175435.1 uncultured Lachnospiraceae bacterium
AAGTGGAAGAGAGAGCGGTTCCTTTTGAGGAAGTGAAGGAGTTCGCGGAGTGCGGTTTGTGCGGTACTGCAGCAGTGATCTCTCCGGTAGGTAAGATTGTAGATCATGGCAAAGAGATCGCATTACCCAGCGGTATGAGCGAGATGGGACCGATTACGAAGAAGCTGTATGATACACTGACAGGCATACAGATGGGACGTATCGAGGCGCCTGAAGGTTGGATTCATGTGATCAAATAATAGAAATAGAAGATACGAGGGGAGAGGGATTAGGTTGAGATGCTTTCGGCACGCAATTTAATCCCTTTTCGACAGCATAGGTTTTGCAATAAAACAGAAGGTTGGACGGGAAAATGGATACGGATATACGGCAAAGATACCCCTATTTATATGAGACGCATTTGCATACGTCGGAAGCCAGCGCCTGTGCGAGAAGTACAGGTGAAGAGATGGCAAGAGCCTGTAAGGAGTACGGTTATGCAGGAATCTTCGTGACGGATCATAACTGGGGAGGCAATACTGCCATAGACAGAGGACTTCCATGGGAAGAATGGGTGGAGGCTTTCGGGCGGGGGTATGAACACGCCAAGGCGGAAGGAGACCGGATCGGTCTGGATGTTTTCTTCGGTTATGAGGCGGGCTACTGCGGTACTGAATTTCTCATATACGGCATAGATACGGATTGGATGAAAGCGCACCCTCAACTGACGGAGGTGGACGTGGAAGAACAGTACCGACTCGTGCATGAGGCCGGAGGGCTCGTGGTGCATGCCCATCCCTGCAGAGAAGCGGATTATATTCGCGAGGTCCGTCTGTATCCTGAGTGGGTGGACGGTGTGGAAGGAGTCAATGCGGCGCATTCTAATCCCCATAGTAAGGGGCATGCCCATCCGGAATATGATGCGAGGGCGATAGCCTATGCCCGTGCGAATAAGCTGCCCATGAGTGCGGGATCAGACATTCATAATACGCAGTTGTTCGGCGGCGGCGTTGCTTTCCGGAGAAGACTGGCATCGGCAGAAGATTATATTAAGGCGATCCTTACCGGGGAAGACTATGTATTGACCGACGGAGAGAAGTGGTATGACCGGCAGGGTAATATTATATGATGAGCAGGGCAGTCGGGCTATATGGAAGAGACGCTACTCTGCCGGATATGCAATGTGAGACAGATATGAAATATGTGGGACATGTGACATTATAGAAAGAATAGAGTAACTATTCAGTACAGGGCGAAGCATTTACTGCTGAGACCGTAAGAATATGATTCAACGAGCAAAATCCCATTGTCGAAGACAATTTAGGATGGATTTTGCATCGTAACTGGGAAGGTACTGAACAGTTACAGAATAGGAAATATATGAGAGGAAGCAGATTGAGAAGAATGACTGGCATTCTGCTGGCAGCAGGTATATGCCTGTGTGCCTTAAGCGGGTGCGGTGACAGCGAAGGGGTTGGAACCAAGGTGGTTCTGACTACCGGATTTAATAAGGATGAGATTTTTCGGATCGAGACGAGTGCCTGTACACTGCCGGAGATCATGGTTTATCTCACGAATATCCAGAATCGCTATGAGAGTGTATATGGTACGGAAATTTGGAATACCAATGTGGATGGTGTGACACTGGAGCAGAATGTGAAGGATATTGCGCTGGCGCAGATCGCACAGATCAAAACCATGAATCTGATGGCCGGGCGGTATGAGGTAGAGTTAAGTGATGAAGAAAAGGCACAGGCAGAGAATGCGGCGAACGCTTATTACAGTTCCCTTAACAGCACCGAGATAGAGCTGATGGACGTGTCGGAGAAGACGATCAGCGAATTGTACAGAGAATTTGCGCTGGCAGAGAAGGTGTATCAGTACACGATTAAGGATATTAATCCGGAGATCAGTGATGATGAGGCGCGAACCATCACGGTACAGCATATTCTCATTAAGACTTATGCGCTGGACGGCACGGGGAAAAAAATAGAGTATACGGTACAGGCGAAGCAAAATGCTTATCGTGAGGCGTGCGAAGTGCTGGAACTGGCTAAGGAAGGGGAAGACTTTGACGAGCTGATCCGCAAGTACAGCGAAGACGATAAGGGCACCTATTCTTTCGGCAAAGGAGAGATGGGAGAGACATTCGAGACGGCTGCTTTCAATCTGGGCAAGGATGAGATTAGCGATATCGTGGAGACGGAGTTCGGCTATCATATCATCAAGTGCCTCAATACTTTTGATAAGGATGAGACGGATGCCAATAAGGTCAAGATCGTGGATCAGAGACGGGCGGAGGCTTTCGGACAGGAGTACGATGCCTACGTGGAGACACTGACCAGAAATCTGAACGAAGAGTTGTGGGACAGTGTAGGGTTCATTCATGATGAGAATGTTAAGACGATGGACTTTTTTGAGGTGTATTCGCAGTATTTCGGAGATTAGTATAGAGTTTAGAAAAAGTTTAGAATTGCCGGAAACCGCATATAAACTGGACAAAACAATAATTATTAGCACTCGTTACGAATGAGTGCTAATTTTTTCTTGACTTCTGAATTTGGGCGTATTAAACTATGCACTAGGTGATAAATTCCAAGTGAAGGGATTTGTGTAATTACAAAACAGCTTGAAAGCAGAGACTTGTTTTGGTTGTACGATTATGAAGAAAGGGATGTGATAAAATGGCAGCAAAACATGGTAATTTATCAATCAACAGCGACAATATTTTCCCGATTATCAAGAAATGGTTATATTCAGATCACGATATCTTTTTCCGTGAACTGATATCCAATGGTTGCGATGCGATCACGAAATTAAAGAAACTGGATATGATGGGCGAGTATGCGCTGGCAGATGGCTATAAGGCAAAAATTCAGGTGATCGTAAACCCTGAGGAAAAGACCCTGAAATTTATAGATAACGGTATCGGTATGACGGCGGCCGAGGTGGAGGAATACATTAACCAGATCGCTTTTTCCGGTGCAACGGACTTTATCGAGAAGTATAAGGACAAGGCAAACGAGGATCAGATTATCGGTCATTTCGGCTTGGGATTCTACTCGGCGTTCATGGTGGCGGACGAGGTACACATAGACTCGTTGTCTTATCAGGACGGCGCGCAGGCGGTTCATTGGGAGTGCGACGGCGGTACGGAATTTGATATGGAGGAAGGAACGAGAACCGAGGTCGGCACGGAGATTACGCTTCATATCAACGAGGACTGCTTAGAGTTCTGCAACGAGTATAAAGCGAAAGAAGTGATTAAGAAGTATTGTTCCTTCATGCCCACGGAGATCTATCTGTCCAAGGCGAATACTACGGAGACACAGATCATTAAGGCAGATGAGAAACTGGATACGGATGAAGTCGTAGAGGAGATCGCAAAAGAAAAAGAAGAGGACGAGCAGAAGTTAAAGATTAAGAAGCGTCCCGAACTGCTCAATGAGACGCAGCCCCTCTGGACGAAGCACCCGAACGAGTGCACCAGAGAGGAGTATCTGGAGTTTTACCGCAAGGTATTTCAGGATTACAAGGAGCCTCTGTTCTGGATTCATTTGAATATGGATTATCCTTTTAATATGAAAGGTATTCTCTATTTCCCGAAGATTAATATGGAGTATGAGTCCATAGAGGGAACGATCAAATTATATAACAATCAGGTGTTTATTGCAGATAATATTAAGGAGGTTATCCCTGAGTTTCTGCTTTTGCTGAAAGGTGTGATCGACTGTCCGGATCTGCCGCTTAATGTATCCCGAAGCGCTCTGCAGAATGATGGTTTTGTAAAGAAGATCAGCGAGTATATCACGAAGAAAGTGGCCGATAAGCTGTCCGGCATGTGCAAGATCGAGAAAGAGGAGTACGAGAAATATTGGGATGATATCAGTCCCTTCATCAAGTTCGGATGCCTGAAAGACGATAAATTCTGTGAGAAGATGACAGATTATATCCTCTTCAAGAATCTGGACGGTGTCTATATGACTCTGCCGGAGTGTCTCGAGGTCAATAAGATCGATCCTGACGAAGTCGGAGAAGAAAGTGAGACAGCTGCGGATGGTGATAAGGCAGAGACGGAAAACGGCAATGCCGTAGACGAGAACGGTGAAAAGGTGGAAGCTGAGGTGGTAGATGAGAGCGAAGAATCTGCCGCGGAGGATGAGGAAACCGAGGAAGAGAAGAAAGAGAAAGTCATATACTATGTGACGGACGAGAAACAGCAAAGCCAGTATATCAATATGTTTAAGGCTGCCAAGATGGATGCCGTGGTATTGACACACAATATCGACCAGCCCTTT
>CAMWMS010000233.1 GCA_947175435.1 uncultured Lachnospiraceae bacterium
AGATATACCTTCTCGGCTTTCTTCACTTCCTTACGAAGATTTGCCAGAATATCGCCCTTGCCTCTGATCGTAATATACTTGGGTTCAAAATCATGATCTACATCGATTCCCAGCACGCTGCGCGGCAGATCCCGCACATGTCCGTTACTGGCAGCAACCTCATAATTTGCGCCCAGAAATTTCTTGATGGTCTTCACCTTTGCCGGTGATTCCACGATTACCAAATACTTTGCCATAGCATATTCCCCTGTTTTCCTTTTATCGGTCTTTCAACGTGAACCACTATACACTAATTTTATTATGCTGGCAAGAGGAAAAAAATTAAAAATGTGTAAAGATATAAGAGAAAAATACACGTAAGGTCAATCGTTTTATCATTTTAAAAGAACCCCCGATACGAATATCAGAGGTTCTTTCTTCTTATTATAATATAACAAATATAAACTGTAACTGACTCTTGTACGCCACTTATCCCATGTTACTCTAAAAGGAACAACTGCGCACGGTTCAATGATACGGTTCCGAATCCATTCATTTGATACGCTCTTCCGTTTCTGGTAAATTCAGACTCTACAAGAACAAATATTCCTGCGTCATTTGTCTTATCGTCACTGAGCGTTCGTAGTGAGATAACCGGAGCCTTGATCCTATATACTTTACCCGGAACAATCTCCGCTGTATTCGGAGCAGTCGGATTGCTTGTTATAACCGGTACAAGTTTATTGTCCGTAACCGTCCAGATCTCTGAGCCGAACTGAGTTGCCTTCACTACCTTGTCGTCAACCACAAACTCTCTTGCGCCCAGCGGGTCTTCATAATAGAAGCTGACTCTTACATTTTTATTCGCTCCTATATTGCTGTCCGCAAACTTGAAGTATACATCCACGGTATTGTCCAGAATTCCCTCGGTGGCATCATCCGCCGTGTCTCTCCACTCCTGATCAAAAGGCACTGCAATACTCTTCATCACCGACGAATTCTGCGCGAATCCCGATACGATAGACACGTCTGAACTATGTACTCCCGCATTATATGCCGCCATAAGCGCATTGACGAAGAATTTACACTCATCCGATCCCATTACGCTCGCCGCATTCTCATTGGCTTCATAGATGTAAGGGTATTCCGACTGTGCCAGATAGACCACATTTCCTCTGCTATAACAATAATAGTTATTGCGGGCATCTTTCGGTGATATGCCGTATGCACTATCCCTGCCTCCGCCAAACGTAAGCCACGTGGTAACATAAGTCGCCGTCCGCTCACTCTTCAAGTTATTTTCAAAATTCAGCAGATAATCTGAAGCCCGAAGATCATTCCCGTTCTCAGCCTTCTTCTCTGCGAAGGAGAATGAATTGCCCGTCATCTCATACGGATAATAAAGTATGCTTCCTTCATTAACCTTATCCGCTCTCATTCCGGCACGCTGCGGAGCATACATACCAGAACTTAATCCCGCATATCTGTGATACTGATTGCCGGCTCCCAAGCTGACGAAAGTTCTTTTCAGCTCCGGTGTCCAGCCCAAGACTGCCGCATCAAGTCCCGCCGAATTAGCGCCCTTGTTCTGGCTGCATACCAGCAGGCTTCTACCCTCGTTGATATAATTCATGAGCGCGGCACTATCCACTGCAACACCATCATCCACTGTCAGCACAACAATGTCCCACAGATTCAGATATTTAGGGTCCTTCGTTAAATTTTCGCTCAATTCAGCAGGTGTGACTGTCTTAAATTCAAAATCAAGCATAGCGCTGCTCTCAGCGTCTTTCAACAGCTTCGCCAGTACGGAATCATCTTTCTTCCGATACATCGCTTCTAAATCAATATAGAAGTCACCCTTACTCTTCGTCACCTGCAGTACGCGTATCTCTTCTTCATAAGAGCTTCTCAACTGGAAATAGCCTTGTATACTGTCACGTCTATATACATTGCCTGTATCTGCAACTTCCAGCTTCCACGGGATAACACCCGGTCCCATACCGCTGATCGTAACATCAATGACATTACCCTCATTAACATAGGCGCCGAACTTATCACCAAGTTCTTCTTCCTCACCGAAGATACCATCATAATTCATATCCGCATACAAATGCATCTCCGTATTGCCGTAATAATCTTCGCCTCTGTTGTTCTTAACCCGATAAGCGATCCTGCCATGATATTCATTATTCTCATCTAACACAAGCCGCTGGATCGTACTTACTCCCTGACTTTCGCCCGTATCCTCGTTCACCAGCTCGATCCTCGGCTTAGATGTCTTCATTCGCGCCATAAATCCGGCATTCGCCATCGTATCAGATACCGTGAAAATGCTTTCCTTATACTCTTCCACGGAAACCGCCGCTGCCAGGAAGTTATACATCACTGTTCCTTCGGCAATGTACTCTGTATTGATAGTATCCTTAGAAGCATCCCGCGCTGTCTCGTCTGTGAAAAAGTCGTTTTCCACTACGATAGGGTATCCTGCCCGAAGATACTCTAACAAATCCATCATCTTCTGTGACGTAATATCATTACTGTCATATGTGCCTGAACCGGATTCGTCACCTAAATGGTACACTTTTCCATTCAAATCGGTATTATTATAAACGGCTTTCCTTGGCTGCTTGTCGCCGAGATTCAGATTCTGTCCGTCCAGACCGATAAATATCATATCGTAGGTGCCATTGACATCTTCCCACTCGCCGTTAAATTCCACGACAGACTTTACATTTGTCGTGATGCCAAACTGCTTCTTGCTGTTTAGAATCTGCTTACCCGTTCTCATAGAATCTGTCTTCCAGACAAGCTTTGTATTCTCTTTACTGTCCACTTCGGTATACAGATCGGACATCACACCGCCTGTTGTAGGATCAATATTCGCCGTAGGCTGCAACTCCAGAATTGTCAGATCATCAAACTCTCCCATGATACCCACAGCAAAATTGATGATATACTGCACTGCTCTGGCCTTGCTGACCTCCATGGAGATCCTGTCACTCTCTGCCAGAGTGGTATTCTCTGCTTCTATTGCAGCCAATACTTCTCCAAAACCTGCTTTTGCCTTAAAACCATCAAAATATGCAGCGAAATCATCACTGACAAGCATTTCATTATTGACAATATATACATTTTGGTTTACATAATTATACTTATTGTCATTTTTGTCCGGATAATCATCGGCATTAATACTCATCTTGATATTAGCCAGCATATTAAGGTCTGTTCCCTCATTGACAGCCTCATAATAACCCGCCAGATCATGCTTTAATAATACCTTTGCCAATAACTGGTAATTCGTTCCTGCATACTTGTCTGCATCTTGTTCCTCCGTAATCGCATAGTCCGCGATAATCGGCATAAGATCATTCGCCGCACGATTTAAGATCATGCTTACTACGCCCGCGCTCATGTCGTTCACATCAGTAAGAACCGAATCATCCTCGCCGTGCGAAATATAGTTAACAGACAACGACGGATTAAGGAACATATTCTGTCCACTTTCCAGATAGACTAAATCTGCCTGATTGACCATATCTACGGTTACTTCATCCGCACGCACAGTCTGTACTTCGATCTGGAAAGAGCTGTTTGCATTATCTCCGCCCGAAAGCGAACTGAACACATACTGTTTCAGCCAGTTATTCGAAGTCTGACATTTAACATAAACCGGAGCGTTAAGAACTCTGATCGTCATAGCATCCGTATTATTCTCGTCTTCGGTCAACTGATAATTACCCAAGCCGGAACCTACATAAATAAAGGTTGCATCCGGTGTCGAAGAATCCGCATAGGGATCCGCTTCGCTCTCTTCTTCTGACGCTTTCTCCTCTGTGCTTCCGGAACCCAGTGCCACAATGTTCGATAATTCGGCACTATCAATACGCTCAAATGCAAGAATATAATATTTGATACCGGATTCGGCTTCTTCTCCCGAAGCTTCTCCAGGCTCATTCGTCTCTCCTTCTGTCGGTGCTGTCGGTTCTTCCGGTTTAGATGCCTCTCCTTCCGTCGGTGCTGTCGGTTCTTCCGGTTTAGAAACCTCACCCTCTGCCGGTGTAGGATCGCCTGCTTCTTCCACTAATCTGTGCCATCCCTTGATAGAGGACACAGCTGCTACTTCAGATGTTCCCGACTGTTCTTCCGGTGCCGGCGTTGGATCTGGTTCCGGTTCCGGTGTTGGATCAGGTACTGGCGTCGGATCTGGTGTCGGTTCCGGTTCCGGTGTCGGATCTGGTGTCGGTTCCGGTTCCGGCGTCGGAGCTGGAATTGGCGCCGGG
>CAMWMS010000234.1 GCA_947175435.1 uncultured Lachnospiraceae bacterium
CTCATAGGGCGGCTCCCGGTGAACCGCCCTTTCCATGGAAGGAAGATATCAATGGATAATAGAGAGAAAGCTGCGATGGCGGATGTCCACTATGTCAAGCTGGTGCCCATCGGCAGTGTGAACCCGAACAATCCGTTGTCAGATGAAAGCAAGGAAGCACAGGTAACGCTTCTCAACCGCTGTCTCAATGATTATCCGAAAGGAATCATCATCGGCAAAGATATTGCCGTAGGCCGTTATCAGGTCGGCGAGCATGAACTGACAATGGAAAAGATCACATACCATGTGGGATTCGCGAGGAAACCCGTGTGGTTGGAAGATGAAAAGGAGAAGATGATATGACAGTTGATGAAAAAAAAGAGAAGGATAAGTTGGTTTTATATGTTAAGGGCAGATTGGATACGACGACTGCGCCGCAGCTTGAAGAAATTATAGCGGGGAAGACGACAGGACTTGCGGAACTGATCTTAGACTTTACGGAGTTGGAGTATATATCTTCGGCGGGACTGCGCGTGCTGTTAGCTACCCATAAGGTCATGCTGAAACAAAACGGCAGTCTGATCATAAGAGGTGTCAATGATGAAGTCATGGAAGTTCTGCACATCACGGGATTTCTGGATATCTTAAATGTGAAGAAGGGCGTGTAATACCACTGACCAACATGTGAAGGGAGGAGGAAGACATGGAGGCAGTCATGAAAACAAATACGGAAGCGGATGTAAAAAAGGAACAGACACTCGTGCTGGAAAGCAGAGGGAAACAGCCGATCACCGTGCACCTCAGATTGTTCCGAACCGGTGATGAGAATGGCATGATCGCATGTATTAGGGACGAGTACGGTGATACATATTTCAAGACAGGATTCTACGATCCGGAATATCTGCGCAAAGAGGCTGAGGAAGGAGTCATCACATTTCTCATTGCAGAGACGGATGAGGACGGCACCATCGGTATGATGATTTTGAAGGAATTTTATCCAAAGGAATCCATGTGCGAGATCGCCTCACAGGTTTTCCGCAAGAAATACAGAGGCTATGGTCTGGCAATGCCTTTTTTTGAGTACGGGATGAAGCTGCTGCTGTCACGTAATTATTCGGCGGCATTCTGCCTGCCGGTGCTGTTTCACGATGTAACCCAGCGGTTATTGTACCGCTTAGGTATGCGGGCAACAGGACTGGTTATGAATGTGTTTGATATGGATCACATTACCCATTCTTACAATAACGGAAGAAACCGGAAACATTCTCAGGGTATCCAGATTCGTGCGGTAGGCAAACGGGATGCGGGCGTTGTGTATCTGCCGGAGGAACATTACGCATTCTGTCGGGATATATACGCTTCACTGGGCGCGGTGTTTACAATCGCCACGGCGGATATCCGCAGGATACCGGATAGTGAAGATTGTGCGGCGTGGGATCGGACGGGGCAGCTTCCGGTTTATACGGAGATGGAGTATGTAAATGACGATCTGCAGCACAGCCTGACAATTGACATCAGACGGGCAGGCAGGGATCTGGCTAAGCGGATTACGAAGCTGCATACGCGATATTCCCTGCAGGGGAAGCAGACAGCGGTCATATTTATAAACTGCAACGATCCGGGTGCGGTATGGGCATATGAGGTCTTACAGGAAATGGGATATTTCTTTACCGGTTTAAAACCGCTGTGCAGTGAACGGGAATATATAGTGATGCACCATGAGGGAGAGGTGCAGATTTATTTCGAAGATTATTGGGTGAGCGGGGAGTTCGCGAACCTGATCGGGTACGTGGAGACGTGTTATAAAAAATGCCGCCAACGCAGACTGATGTGAAAGGCATGGAAGAGAAAGGAAAGAAAAAATGGCGCGGAAAAAGAAGAGAACACGCAGAAAAAAGAGAATAGGACAGAAATTAAACCGATTGCTTCTTGCCATGGTATCGGCGGCGGTAGTGATCTCCGGAACGGTCAGTGTATACAGCCTGTATTCCATGAAGCATATCGCGACGGAAAACGGCACGGAGCTGGGGCAGACTGCCGCGGAGGACGCAGAGAAGGCATTGGAAAATCTGGCGGTAGAGAATCTGCGGAGTATCGCAGTGGAGAAGGCGGCGTATATCGAGGAAAAATTTGCGGCGGTGGAAGCGTATGTGCTGGGGATTGCGGCTCAGGCTCAGGCAATTTACGAAAATCCGGAAGGATTTCCCGACAGGAGGGTAGCGCTTCCGGTTCATGATTCTCATCTTTTGGCGGCACAGCTTCTCTGGTCTGAGCGGCTGGCCGGAGAAGGAAGAGAGGGGACTGCAGCGACACCTGCTCTCACGGAGGAAATATTGAAGCTGGGAAACTTACAGGACATGCTGGTGCAGTACAACGCTCATAATGATATGGTGTCATCCACTTATGTAGCTACGGAGAGCGGCTGGATGATTCAGGCGGATTACATTGCGTATAGTAAATATAATATGACTGGGGCGGAGGCAGATCTTGCGCAGCCGATTTTCTATGAAGCGGCAGGAAGGCAATGGTATATGCGCGCCAAGGAAAGTGAATCCGGACAGATCGTCTATACGGACGTGATCAAAGATATTCACGAGGGAGGGGACTGTATCGTCTGCGCCAGCCCGATCTATCATAACGGAGAGGTCGTGGCGGTTGCGGGCGTGGGCTCCTATCTGGATACGGTCAATAACGCCGTACTGAATGTTGACATCGGAGAGGCAGGTTATGCTTTTCTGGTCAATGAAAAAGGACAGGTGCTGGTATCGGGCAGCGCTGAGGGAGAGACTGCAGCTTATGCGGAACAGGCAGTGGACCTGCGGGCAAGCGGGAACAGGTCGCTGGCGGATGCGGTGACCGGTATGGTAGAGGGTAGGTCGGACTCACTGGAATTGTCACTGGACGGAAAAGACGTATATCTTGCTTATGCGCCGCTTAACAGTCTGGGCTGGAGCTTTGTCACGGTAATCGATGTAGCGGAGGTTGTGGCGCCGGCGAAGGCAAGCCAGCAGCTTATCCTGTCATTAACGTCGAACATGGCAGGCAGACAGGATACGGCGATTCGCAGGGTGATCGTTTTCTTCATGGCGATACTGGTTGTGATTATTCTGCTCGGATGTATTTTCGGAACGCTGTTTTCCAAGAAGCTGACGGAACCGATCCGTACCCTTACGAGAGAGGTGGCAAAGTTAGACGGCGGCAATATGGATTATCGTATCCGACTGAGCACCGGAGATGAGATTGAGGATCTGGGACATGCATTTAACAGCATGGCGGAGCAGATACAGAGTTATGTGCAGAATCTTGCTTCCATCACGGCGGAGAAAGAACGTATCAGAACAGAGATTCAAGTGGCCTCCCATCTACAGGCGGATATGCTGCCCGAGGCGGTCGGTGCATTTGATGACAGGGATGAGTTTGATCTGGCCGCCTCCATGACACCGGCCAAAGGCGTAGGGGGAGACTTCTATGACTTCTTCCTATTGGACGAGAATCGCCTGGCGCTTGTCATGGCGGATGTATCAGGCAAGGGAGTGCCGGCGGCGCTGTTTATGGTTGTATCCCGCACACTGATCCGCAGCCGTCTTATGACGGTAGGAAAAGAGGGAGAAGATCTGGCGCATATGGCCGAAGAAATTAATCGGAGTCTATGTGATAACAATAAGAACGGCATGTTTGTCACGGCATGGATCGGAGTGTTAGACATTGCCACCGGTGAAGTAGCATATGTCAATGCGGGGCATTGCAGGCCATTGCTGCGCCGTAAGAACGGTTCCTGTGAATATGATGATATGCTGGGTGGACTTGTCCTTGCGGGCATGGAAGACGCTGCGTACAGGCAGGGCAGTCTGCGGTTAAGACAGGGGGATACCCTGTTGCTCTACACCGACGGCGTAACGGAAGCGACCAGTCTGCAACAGCAGCTATACGGTGAAGACCGGTTGATACGTACCATTGCGGAGGCCGGCAGCGTCACACCAGAGGAACTGCTGCAGGAGTTGTGGAAGGACGTAGATGATTTCCAGAAAGATGCGGCACAGTTTGATGATATTACAATGCTGGCGGTTACTTATCACGGCAACGGCTTCGAAGAGAAGAGTGATAAACCGGACATGGATAAGATGAAGGATTTTGCGGATTTTGTGGAAGAGGTGCTGGAGGAAAACGACATATCCATGAAGACTGTCATGAAGATCCATATGACAGTAGATGAGATCTATTCCAATATATGC
>CAMWMS010000235.1 GCA_947175435.1 uncultured Lachnospiraceae bacterium
GTCGATGAAAATGATAGCTTTATACTATATATGGGAAATAATGATAAAGGAGAATGAGTATGAGAAGCGATAATGTAAAGGCGGGCGTACAGCAGGCGCCGCACAGAAGTTTATTTAATGCATTGGGATTTACGGAGGAGGAGATGAGAAAACCTATGGTAGGTATCGTCAGCTCCTATAATGAGATTGTACCGGGGCACATGAATCTGGACAAGATCGTGAATGCCGTAAAGCTTGGTGTGGCTGAGGCCGGAGGCGTGCCGGTTGTATTTCCGGCAATTGCGGTTTGCGACGGTATTGCCATGGGACATATCGGAATGAAATATTCCCTGGTTACAAGAGATCTGATTGCAGATTCTACAGAGTGCATGGCATTGGCACATCAGTTTGATGCACTTGTGATGGTACCTAACTGCGATAAGAATGTGCCCGGTCTGCTTATGGCGGCGGCACGTATTAATGTTCCGACTGTATTTGTATCGGGTGGACCCATGCTGGCGGGTCACGTGCACGGACAGAAGAGAAGTCTTTCTTCCATGTTTGAAGCTGTGGGCTCCTATGCGGCGGGAACCATGAATGAAGAGGAATTAAGAGAGTTTGAGGAGAAGACATGCCCTACCTGCGGCTCCTGTTCCGGTATGTATACAGCGAATTCCATGAACTGTCTGACGGAAGTGCTGGGTATGGGACTTGGCGGAAATGGTACGATACCGGCGGTTTATTCCGAACGTATCAAGCTGGCGAAACATGCCGGTATGGCTGTTATGAAGCTGTTGCAAGAGAATATCCGTCCCAGAGATATTATGACAAAAGAAGCCATACTGAATGCGTTGACGGTGGATATGGCTTTAGGATGTTCCACCAATTCCATGCTGCATCTGCCTGCAATCGCGCATGAGGTTGGTTTTGATTTTGATATTTCTTACGCTAATGAGATTAGTGAGAAAACCCCTAATCTGTGTCATCTGGCACCGGCAGGACCTACTTATATGGAAGATTTAAACGAGGCAGGCGGTGTTTATGCAGTCATGAAAGAACTTGCGGATATCGGTCTTCTGCATACGGAATGTATGACTGTGACCGGTGAGAACATCGGTGAGAACATTAAAGATGCGGTTAATAAGAATCCGGAAGTAATCAGGACTGTGGATAATCCCTATAGTAAGACGGGCGGACTCGCCGTACTGAAAGGTAATCTTGCACCGGACGGCAGCGTAGTTAAACGTTCTGCAGTAGTAGAAGAAATGATGGTTCATGAAGGACCGGCAAGAGTATTTGAGTGTGAGGAGGATGCCATAGCAGCCATCAAGGGCGGCAAAATCGTACCGGGAGATGTGGTTGTCATCCGTTATGAAGGACCAAAGGGCGGTCCCGGTATGCGTGAAATGTTAAATCCTACTTCCGCAATCGCAGGAATGGGGCTTGGGTCAAGCGTGGCGCTGATTACGGACGGCAGATTCTCCGGTGCATCCCGTGGGGCATCCATCGGACATGTATCTCCGGAAGCGGCGGTCGGCGGACCGATCGCGTTTGTGGAAGAGGGGGATATTATCAGTATAGATATTCCGAATATGAAGCTGAATGTGAAAGTATCTGATGAGGAACTGGCGGCCAGAAGAGCAAAGTGGCAGCCCAGAGAACCGGAAGTGACGAGCGGATATCTGGCAAGATATCGTGAGATGGTTACCAGCGGTAACAGAGGCGCTATTTTGGAGATACCTGCAAATCATTGAGATTTGTGGTATTGTGCAAAGCCTGACGGCGGAATAAGTGATGAGAAAACAGTAGGAGGAGTATAGATCATGAAATTAACCGGTGCAGAGATCGTTGTAGAGTGTCTGAAAGAACAGGGTGTGGACACCGTGTTCGGATATCCGGGCGGAACGATTCTGAATGTATATGACGCATTGTATCAACATAGTAATGAAATAAACCATATTTTGACTTCACATGAACAGGGAGCCGCGCATGCCGCGGACGGATATGCCAGAGCGACAGGTAAGGTTGGCGTGTGTCTGGCGACCAGCGGTCCGGGCGCTACCAATCTGGTGACGGGTATTGCTACGGCATATATGGACTCTGTGCCTATGGTAGCGATCACATGTAACGTGGTATTGCCCTCTCTTGGAAAGGATTCTTTCCAGGAAGTTGATATCGCCGGTGTGACCTTGCCGATTACAAAGCATAATTATATTGTGAAGGATATCAATATTCTGGCGCAAACGCTTCGTAAAGCTTTTGCCATTGCGGGCAGCGGAAGACCGGGACCGGTGCTGGTGGATATCACGAAAGATGTAACATCTAATAGCTGTGATTTTGAGCCCGAGACACCAGAAGCGGTAAAGGCTTGCTCCGGTTATACGGAGGAGGAATTGCAGGCAGCGCTGGTACTTTTAAAAGAATCGAAAAAACCATATATTTATGTTGGCGGCGGAGCGGTCATCTCTGGTGCATATCAGGAGGTAAGAGATTTTGCGCAGAGAATGGACGCACCGGTTTGTGACACTCTGATGGGCAAAGGTGTCTGCGATGGGCATGAGGCGCGTTATACGGGTATGATCGGTATGCATGGCACGAAAACTTCTAATTTTGGAGTCAGTGAGTGTGATCTGCTGATTGCATTAGGAGCCAGATTCTCTGATCGTGTGGTGGGCAATCCGAACAAGTTTGCGGAGAATGCTAAGGTACTACACATTGATATCGATGCCGCGGAGATTAATAAGAATATTAAGACAGATGTTTCTCTTGTAGGAGATTTGAAAGAAGTGCTGAGCAGAATCAATGCGCAGCTGGAACAGCAGGAACATAAGGAGTGGATGCAGCATATTACACAATTAAAGGAGAAATATCCTTTAAGTTACGATGAATCTGCATTGTCATGTCCATATATTATCGAGGAGATCGACAGGGTGACGAAGGGCAGTGCGGTGATTACCACAGATGTAGGGCAACATCAGATGTGGGCAGCGCAGTACTATAAATATTCCATGCCCCGCACATTGCTTACGTCAGGCGGACTGGGCACCATGGGATATGGTTTAGGAGCCTGCATAGGTGCTAAGATGGGACAGCCGGATAAGATCTGCATTAATATTGCAGGGGACGGATGCTTCCGCATGAATATGAATGAACTAGCCACGGCAAGCCGCTACAATATCCCGATTATTCAGGTGGTGATCAACAATCATGTGCTTGGCATGGTGAGACAGTGGCAGACGCTATTCTACGGCAAACGTTATTCTCAGACAGTCTTAAATGACGGTGTGGATTTCTGTAAGGTAGCGGAAGGACTGGGATGCGAGGCAATCAGAGTGACGAAGAAAGAGGAAGTGGCACCGGCAATTGAGCGGGCGATCGCTTTGAAGAAACCGGTATTGTTAGACTGCATCATTCCGGAAGACGACAAGGTATTTCCGATGGTTCCAGCGGGGGCGCCGATCAGTGAGGCGTTTGACGCAGAGGATTTGTTAAAGAAGGAACAGTAAGGGCTGTCACCGGAAGCAATACGGAAGATGGCTTGAATTAAAATTGACTGGAAACATCTTTATGAAAAGATTATTGAAACATTTGTTGATCATATTATGTATCATTCTGGTCAGTCTGATGGGAACATACATCGGACTGGCCATTTACTACCACAATGCGTTTGCTTACGGAACGTGGATTAACGGCGTGTACTGCACAGGAAGAAGCATTCAGGATGTGAATGATGAACTCGTGCCCGGTTTTGCATATGAGGGTCTTACGGTTTATGACGTGGATGGCAATTCCTACTTTATATCCGCAGAGGAGATCGGCTATCAATTTGATTTTATGAAAGCGTTGGAAGTATATCAGAAACAGCAGAATCCATGGATGTGGATTGAGAGTCTGTTTTATGGTGACAGTGTGGATCTTATTCCGATCGTGTCTTATGACGGTCAGGCGCTCGCCGGTGTTCTGGATCGGATGCCTTTTATACTGACGGCGAGAGAGCATCCGGAGGAAGAGCGTAAAGTTGACATTATTAAGACAGATAAGGGATATGAACTTGTAAATGAGAGGCAGGACGTTCTGTCGGCAGATGAGGCGACAGAGGCGGTCACAAGAGCCATAGAGCAGTCTGAAAAGGAGATTTCTCTGGAAAAGGAAGGATGTTATCATGATCTGGCATTGACGTCCCAAATGCAGGATACGCTCGGAATGTGGGAACAGG
>CAMWMS010000236.1 GCA_947175435.1 uncultured Lachnospiraceae bacterium
TACCTTATCCGTGCGGCTCAACATTCCCGTTCCGTCGTCATAATACTCATAGATCGTATAATAGTCATCTGTCCCGCCCACTCTAAGTACAGAGCTAAACTGGTAGCTAAACGTTCCGTTCTGTCGTTGATTGTGCCCCGCAGTATCTTCCAGATATCCATTTTCCACCAACCGTTCTACCAGATTCGATACTGCCTGGGCAGTAGATATGGCCCCCGGCAGCCTTAACGTATATGTACGCAGTGTCACTTCACTGGACACGCCCTCTTCACTGATATTGACAAATTTAAAAAGGGTTTTTCCCAGCGGCATGGGAATCGGTCCTGTATACGGCACACTGTCTGCCGTCGGCTCGGATTCATCTGTGGTATAGTAGATCTTACATCCCTCTATTCCCTCTACCGCGATCATCGTCGGTTCCGTATACTCCCCACTGTAGAGATCAACCTCCGGAGCATTCGGTACCGGCAGATTAATGATATACTTCTTACTGACAATCTCGCTCTCTATTCCATAATCATTCACGAAAAAGGCGCTGATCGTATATTCTCCAGTCTCCAGAAATAACGGAGCGGTATAAATCAGACTGTTCTTCGTAGGCTTCGTGCCGTCCATCGTATAATAGATGGTTCCGGAAGTATTGGAACTGAGTTTCAACGGGATGACTTCGGCATAGCTTCCCTCCACATAGCTGAATTCCGGCTCCATGGCGAGATATCCCTGAAACATATTGACTATCCCATCCTCTGGACAATTTCGCAGAAGCTCGTTGATCTGACCGTACATCTCCTGATTCGCATAGATCGTCACGATTTTATTATATGCCTTCTCCAAATCTTCATATGGAAAACTGCCCCGTTCTATGATCCGATACAGAACCTGAAGTGCCGAATCATTGTCCTGCTGCAGATAATAATAATCCGCTTCCAGAAAAAGAATCTGTGCCACATCGGGATATTTTACATATGCGGCTTCCAGACAGGCAATCGCCTCACCATAAGACTCATCTGTGGCATATTCCTGCGCCTTCTTAATCTGATATTCCACTGTTCTGATATGGTAGGCATACGCACTGTAGGAAAGTAGTGCCACCACACATATGAGCACAAGACTGGCGATCATCCAAATCTTCCTGCCATCTTCATCCGAAGCATTATGTTCCTGTGTCTTCTGCTCTTTACTTTCCCCGCCTTCCCGCGCTCTCTCCTGTGTGTCTTCCCCTGCCTGCAACGCTGCAAGTGTGGACAAGGTTTCCGTTATGCTGTTTTCTATCTCCGGCTCAAAGTCCGGCACGATTCGAATCTCTTCACCGCATTTCTCGCAGATCAGATATCCTTCCTTTAACTCATTTCCACAATGGGGACACTTCATAATCAGCTCCCTTTCTCTCTCGGCCACAGACAGATTATTGCGCCTTTCCCGCTTCCACACAGTTGTGCATAAGCATTGCTATCGTCATGGGGCCCACGCCTCCCGGCACGGGCGTAATGGCACTGCAAACCGGTGCCACATCGTCATAATCTACATCACCGCATAACTTATTATTCTCATTGCGGTGGATACCTACATCTATTACCACCGCCCCCTCTTTTAGATATTCTTTCGTAATCATCTTAGGTCTGCCCACCGCGACAACCAGAATATCCGCTCTTTTTGACACTTCTTTCAGATCCTTAGTTCGGGAATGGGCAACCGTTACCGTCCCGTTCTCCCGAAGAAGCAGCAGCGCCATGGGTTTCCCCACGATATTGCTTCTTCCGATCACGACACATTCTTTACCAGCAATCTCAATTCCGGAACGTTTTAACAACTGAATTATACCGGCCGGTGTACAAGATACGAAACCGTGCTGACCAATACAGAGCGCTCCGACACTCTGCGGATGGAATCCGTCCACATCCTTCTTCGGATCGATCGCCCGTATCACCTCATCCTCGTCAATATGCTTCGGAAGCGGAAGCTGTACCAGAATACCATTAACTTCTTTCTTCTCATTCAAATCTCTGATCAGCTTAAGCAGCTCCTCCTGCGTTGTCTCCTCCGGCAGCTCAAACGAAAGAGAATCGATACCGATATAGGCACATGCCTTTTTCTTATTTCCCACATACACGCTGGAAGCCGGATCATTTCCTACCTGAATCACTGCCAGACATATATAAATATTCTCCTCTTTCAATTTCCCGACTTCTATCTTTAATTCCTCTTTGATTGCCGTAGAGATTTCCTTTCCGTCTATGATCTGTGGCATAATCCACACCCTCCCCTTTTTATATATTAAAATAAACCTGTAATCACTCCGTTCTCATTCACATCAATCTGGTAAGCTGCCGGATTCTTAGGAAGTCCGGGCATGGTCATGACTGTTCCGGTCAATGCAACTACAAATCCTGCACCCGCAGCCACATATACCTCCCGCACATTCATATTAAATCCCACGGGTCTGCCCAGAAGCGCCGGATCGTCGGACAGAGAATACTGCGTCTTCGCCATGCACACCGGCACATCACCGAATCCCATCTCCTGCAGCTTCTTAAGCTGCCGCTCCGCTGCCGGTGAATAAGACACTCCTCCGGCGCCGTATATCTCCGCTGCGATCGTCTCAATCTTCTCTCTGAGAGACAAATCATCCCCATACAGCACCTTAAAATGACTTTCTTTATGTTCCAACGTATCAAGTACTTTCTCAGCAAGCTCTACGCCGCCTGCACCGCCTTTCTCCCAAACCTCGGAGATTGCGAACTCACAGCCTCTGTCCTGACAGAACTTACGCACATATCCGATCTCCGCCTCCGTATCGGTTACGAAAGAATTGAGTGTAACTACGATCGGCACACCGTATTTGTGCAGGTTTTCGATATGTTTCTCAAGATTAACGATACCAGCCTCCAGCGCGATCAAATTTTCCTTGCCGAGATCACTTTTGGCCACTCCTCCATTGTACTTCAATGCACGGACCGTGGCAACCAGTACTACTGCATCGGGTTTCAGTCCCGCCATGCGGCATTTGATATCAAAGAATTTCTCCGCACCCAGATCAGCGCCGAACCCAGCCTCCGTAATAACATAGTCCGCCATCTTAAGCGCTGTCTTCGTGGCGCGGATCGAATTGCAGCCGTGTGCGATATTGGCAAAAGGTCCGCCGTGTACCAGCGCCGGTGTGTGCTCCAATGTCTGAATCAGATTCGGTTTCATGGCATCTTTAAGTAAAGCCGCCATTGCACCTACCGCTTTTAAGTCTGATGCCGTCACCGGTTCCCCCTGATAATCATAGGCAACGATGATCTTGCCCAGCCTTTCCTTCAGATCTTTCATATCGGAGGCCAGACAGAGTATCGCCATAATCTCGGACGCCACCGTAATGACAAAATGGTCTTCCCTCACTACGCCGTCCGTCCTGCCGCCGAGCCCGACGATCACATTGCGCAGTGCCCTGTCATTCATATCCAGACAGCGTTTCCACACGATCAGTCTGGGATCAATATTCAGCTCATTTCCCTGCTGAATGTGGTTATCCAAAATCGCAGCCAGCAGATTGTTGGCTGAGGTAATCGCATGAAAATCTCCCGTAAAATGCAGATTCAGATCTTCCATGGGCACTACCTGCGCATAGCCCCCTCCTGCGGCACCGCCTTTAATTCCGAAACACGGTCCGAGAGACGGCTCTCTGAGGGCGATAACCGCCTTTTTCCCCATCTTTCCGAATGCCTGACCGAGACCGACGCTTGTGGTGGTCTTACCCTCTCCGGCGGGCGTGGGATTGATTGCTGTCACGAGAATTAACTTACCGTCAGGATTATTCTGAATACGATCTATGTATTCATCTGATATTTTAGCCTTGTATCTGCCATACAGTTCCAGATCATCCGGTGAGACTCCGATTTGTCCGGCAACATCCGCAATATTCTCAAGAACCGCTTCCTGTGCAATTTCAATATCTGTCTTCAAACCCGTTTCCTGCCTTTCTGTTTTTCCCGAAAAACAAATGTATGCTTATGCCGCCCGGTCATCTCGAGCGGCTGTTATATGGTTTCCTCTACGAACTGCTCAAACTCCTCTGCCGTCATTACTATTTTACGGGGTTTCGTTCCCTCTTCTTCTCCGACAACGCCCGCTTCACACAGT
>CAMWMS010000237.1 GCA_947175435.1 uncultured Lachnospiraceae bacterium
CAATGGGATACCCTGTCGCCTTACTTGCAAGTGCTGAGGAACGGCTCACACGGGTATTCACCTCAATCCCACAGTATTCGAAACTTGTAGGGTGCAACGCAAACTGTACGTTACATCCGCCCGTGATTCCCAGCTCGTTGATGATATTAAGCGCCGAGCTTCTGAGCATCTGGTACTCCTTATCGCTCAAAGTCTGGGAAGGCGCCACAACAATGCTGTCACCCGTATGCACGCCCACCGGATCAATATTTTCCATATTACATACGGTGATGCAGTTACCTGCACTGTCCCGCATAACCTCATACTCGATCTCTTTCCAGCCCGCGATACAGCGCTCCACTAAGACTTGTCCCACACGGGAAAGCCGCAGACCGTTAGCCAGAATCTCTTCCAGCTCTACCTGATCATGAGCAATACCGCCGCCGGAACCGCCCAGCGTATAAGCGGGACGGAGCACGACCGGATAGCCGATCTTATTTGCAAAAATAACGCCATCCTCGATATTTTCCACCACAAGAGAAGGGGCACATGGCTCCCCGATCTTCTCCATGGTTTCCTTAAATTCCAGACGATCCTCCGCCTTCTTGATAGTCTTCGCGGTAGTGCCCAGCAGGGCAACGCCGTGAGCCGCCAGAAAACCAGACTCATCCAGCTCCATGCCGAGATTTAAGCCCGCCTGTCCTCCCATGTTCGGCAGCAGACTGTCAGGTTTTTCTTTTATAATGATCTGCTCCAGCACTTTGGCTGTAAGCGGCTCAATATATACTTTATCTGCGATGTCGCCATCGGTCATGATCGTAGCCGGATTGGAATTCACCAGAATGACTTCCATCCCCTCTTCTTTTAACGATCGGCAAGCCTGCGTTCCCGCATAGTCAAACTCTGCCGCCTGCCCGATCACAATAGGCCCCGACCCGATCACCAGTACTCTCTTAACATTTGAATTTTTAGGCATCTTATACCTCCATCATCTATACTTTCCGTTTAATAATCTTCCCCATATCACAAACCTCAGTTTCTGTCGGGAAGAATGCTCGCTTTAGCGGCATTCTTCCGAACATGACTTAGTTATACTTAGACTGCGTATTTTGCAGTCTTAGTATAACTTCATGTTCTTTTCATCATCTCAATGAACCGTTCAAACAAATCCCCTGAATCCTGCGGTCCGGGGCAGGCCTCCGGATGGAACTGTACCGTGAAGATATTCTTGCCCGTATAAGACAGTCCTTCGTTGGTTCCGTCATTGACATTGATAAAGGCGGGCACAGCCACCTTCGGATCCAGCTTGTCCATATCAACCACATATCCATGATTCTGGGAAGAAATATAAACTCTTCCGTTCGCTAAATCTTTCACAGGATGGTTGCCGCCTCTGTGTCCATACTTCATCTTAAAAGTATCCGCGCCCGTGGCAAGCGCCATTAACTGGTGTCCGAGACAAATCGCAAAGATCGGGATGTCCGTATCATACAGCTTCTTGATTTCGGCAATCACATCCGTGCATTCTTTCGGATCACCCGGTCCATTGCTCAGCATAATGCCGTCTGGCTTCGCGTCGATGATCTCCTGCGCTTTCGTATCCGCCGGATAGACCGTCACCTCACACCCTCTTGCCGTGAGAGATTTGGCAATATTGTCTTTGGCGCCCAGATCAAGCAGTGCAACTTTCAAACCCTGCCCGCTCAGCTCGCGCACCATGCTCGGTTTCTTTTCACGGATTCCTCTCTCATATTCCTCTTTCCTAAACTGTGAACTGCCGGAAATCGGACCATTGTCCGACAGTTGTTCTGCGGCAGTCAGCGTATATTTTTCTTTACAGGTCACAACATCTACCACTTTACCGGTGGTGTAAGCCTTCAATTTCGGAAGGATCTCATCTAACTGATAATTCTCGTTGGTCGTAATCATACCGTTCATCGTTCCTTTTTCACGAAGGAGCTTCACAAGCGCCCTCGTATCGATTCCCGCGATGCCGGGCACATCATTCTCCTCCAGAAACTCCTGAATCGTCATATCACATCTGAAATTGCTCGGAATACGCGAAAGCTCCCTGACAATAAATCCGTCCGGCCAAGCTTTACGGGATTCCATATCTTCCCTGCAGATACCGTAATTTCCGATCAGCGGATAGGTCATACACACCGCCTGTCCCGCATAAGACGGATCGGTCAGCACCTCCAGATATCCCGCCATAGAAGTATTAAATACGATTTCGCTGATGACTTCTTTCTGCGCACCGATATGTGTCCCCTCAAAAAGAGTTCCATCTTCCAAAATTAAGAATGCTTTCATTCTGTCACCTGATTCCTTCTTTATATGTAATTTTCGCACAATCGACTCATTATAGCACAAGAGATTGTCCCATTCAACTAGCCTACTCTTGTAAATCACAGCTCAGCATAGAGATTGCCGGTACTGTGGGACGGGTTTCAATGAGACTGGCCGGAAGCTTACAGTTTCCGAACAGGCGTCCGTATATCGTGAGCACATCTCCCTCAAGAATGAGAAGCTGCTCCTCCGTCCTGTCATCTCTGATAATGTAATAGCGCTCGATTCCGTTAATCTCTTCCGTCATGCACAAATAGTAGATATTTTCATCAAAAAGTCCGCCCTCAACCGGACAGATTACCTCCGCTTCCAGCCAAACCGCCGTACCCAGATAATCCTCATTCCTGAGCAGTTCCTTGTAATCTCTCCACACACAGTCTGCGCGGAAGGCGGCCTCGTTTACATCCATATCTTCCGGAAACATCTCGTCCTGTTCTTCCTCCGTATCGGCTGCGCTGCCGGAAGCCTTTGTCTCTCCGCCGCTGCGCGTTGCTGTCTTGCCGGTAACTTCCGACTCTTCGCTGGTGTGCCCTGCTGTCTTGCTGGTGTCTTGCGACTCTTCGCCGACGCGTGCTACTGTTTTGCCGGTAGCTTCCGACTCTTCACCGTTACGCCCTGTCGCCTTGTCGGTGTCTTCTGACTCTTCACCGATGCGCACCGCTGTCCTGCCGATAGTTCCCGCTTCTTCGCTGGTGCGCCCTGCTGCCTTGTCAGTAACTTCTGACTCATCACCGGTACGCCCTGTTTCCTTGCTGGCAACTTCTATCTTGCTGTTTTCCCCATCTTCTTCTGAATCATTCTCCGTGTCCTTGGCTGCTTTCTCATTCCCATTTACGGCATTGTCCGTTCCTGACTCGTCTCTTTCCTCAGTTAACACGACTTCTGTCTCCGACTTCCCAGCAGTCATACTATTTACCGACTGCGCTATCTTCTCTTCCAGTTCTGCTTCTGCCGCATCCGGTTTCGGAAGATCCGTAGCCACCGCCACGTCCACAGACTCTACGATTTGTGCGCCGGCTGCCGTCTCCGGTGTCTCCACCGTAGTCACCGATAAGACCGGCTCCGACGGCTTGTTCTTAGCCATCCATGCCGGCACTGCATGGGCGGGCAGCAGTCCCATATAGGCAGACAGCCCGAGGCCTATCGCCACAATCACCAGAACTGCGGCTGCCGCCTTAATTCCTGTATGTTTCTTAAGCACCATCTTGCAGTTTGGACATATCTTAGCCTTCTTCGGTATCATGACCCGGCAGTACTTACATTCCCGCAGCTTCGCATCTGTTGCAAATGCATACTCCTGACGCATAGAATCGCTTTTTACCTCTGCCGACCGATCTGTTACCGGCTGATCCGCCGTCGCCTGCTCCGCTCCGACCACACTCTCCTTCGCTACCTCTGTATTCATCTTTTTCTGTATTTGATCTTTTATTCCCATACTTACTCCTCACTTCTGCGTCTGTCTCTACCCTACGCTTTACTCCGAAAAGACCTCCTGCAGGGAATGTTCCCAAACATGAGGCCTTTCTCATATTCAGGGGCAACCCCGATTATCCTCAAAGGGCAAACTTCCCTATCCTCTCCCAATTTCTCCCAAAAATCAAACTGGGATATATTTAACAGGATTTTTCTACCCCTAAAGTCATACTGGATTTACACCTGAATCCATAAAATTCCTTTATTTTCAAGGCTTTTTTCTCCTATCTCTTCAAATAGAAACGACCTCATAGAAAGGATTATTCCTCTCTACAAGGCCGTTATTTCGCTCTCTATTCTCTTTTTGGGACTAC
>CAMWMS010000238.1 GCA_947175435.1 uncultured Lachnospiraceae bacterium
TTGCCGTCACCCCCCTTCCTAAGAATCTCACCCGATACCGTCTCTCGAAACCGCCGCCGGGGCGTATTGCATAGTTACGGTACGATAAGCGTATTGGCGCTTGCGGCAGGATATGTGACCGCATTTCCGGTGGCGTTGGGGTATGGTGGACCGGAGTTTCCGAACAGATGTTATTTTATTTTGGATATAGTTCTCGTTTTGTCACTGCTCAATTTTGCTTTGTTTATCGGAGTCTGTCTGGACAGATGGGCTGGATTGTGTGAGAACAGAAGCGCTCTGGCGGTGCTCTATGTGGTACTCTTTGCCGCGGTTCTGCTTGCGCCGGAATCGCTTTCGGATTCTGCATTGATTGCTGTGGCAGAGTCTGAACATAACGGCTCTTTTGCGGATTATTACAGACGATGTATAGAAATCTATGATTATCTGGAGCAGTGTACGGAGGATGACGTAGTAGTGGATGTACCCGCATATATTGAGAATTTTGAGTGCTTTTATCTCGATGAGGATCCGGAGGGATGGGTCAATGTAGGGATGGCAGAGTATTACCATAAGAACTCTGTGAGGCGCATGGCAGAGTAAAACAAACTTGTCCCGCGGGACAGTTGCGTATATAATAGAGAAGAAATATGCCCGTTATATCTTTTCGGAAAGCGCCGGGAAGGGCGCGGGAATGTTGCAGGATGAAAGAAAGAGATGAGGTTTTATTATGTTTTCATACGACGATTACAGGCAGATTATCAGGATCATACAGTCTACCGGGAGACAATGCGGATATGCCGACGCTCTTGGAAAAAACAAATTCATTATTATGCGCCACGATGTGGAGTACAGCGTGGACAGGGCTTATAAGCTAGCGAAGGTGGAACAGAGTATGGATTTCGTCTCCACATTCTTTTTCCAGTGGACAAATAACAGCTACAATATCTTATCCAGAAAGAATATGGATATGATCAAGGATATGCATGAGAGAGGACAGCATATCGGGTTGCATTTTGCGTTAAACGGTATGACGAATATGCAGCAGATTCGCGGACGCATTAAGATGGAGATGGAGATCTTAAGCGAGATGTTCGGATTCGAGATCACGGAATTCTCGGTGCACAGACCGTCTAAGGACATCCTGCGTGAGAATATTAAACTGGACGGTATTCTGAATGCGTATCAGGATGACTTCTTTACGTTTGCGGACAGAATCGATGAGAGTACGCCGTTAAATGTGAAATATATGTCTGACGCCAATCATATATGGCGATATGGGTATCCGGATGAGGAGAATATCAAGGGGTACGATAAGGTGCAGATCCTGACCCATCCTTTCGCATGGAGTAAGAAAGGATGCGGTAACTTCGACAACTACAGGGATCTGCTGCAGGAGAAGTACATAGAACTGGTAGAATCCGTGGATAATGAATGTAAAGATTTCGGTGAGTATCGGGAGTATTTTTCGGAGAAGAATGTACGTTAGGTTACTGGGTTAAGATGTAATGTGATTGTTAAGCTGTATCGGATGGGAAATATATGTGTGGAATATGCGGTTATATCAGTAAAAAGAGGATAACAATAAATCAGTTGATAGATATGAATGATACGATGTATCACAGAGGACCTGACGACAGCGGCGCGGAGGTCTATGAGATGACCGGAGGCCGGCGGGTCGGGTTTGCGCAGAGGCGGCTTTCCATTCTGGATCTGTCTGCGTTGGGGCATCAGCCCATGCACTCTGCGGATCAGCGGATCAGTGTAGTATATAATGGTGAAATTTATAATTATAGGGAACTGAGAGAAGAATTGGCGGACTATCCCTTCCGGTCCAACTGTGATACGGAGGTTATCATAGCCGCCTATTTAAAATGGGGCATTCAGTGCGTGGAGCGCTTCAACGGGATGTTTGCGATCGCGTTGTTTGACAGGCAGACACAGGAAGTATATCTGATACGTGACCGCATAGGCAAGAAGCCCCTTTATTATTGGTATGAAGACGGTAATCTGGTATTTGCCTCAGAGTTAAAACCGATCATGAAATGTCCGGGCTTTACGGGTGAGATTGATCGCCGCGTATTGTCCCGTTATCTGTTCCAGCAGTATATCAATGCGCCGGAGACTATATACCGGAATGTATATAAGTTGGAGGCAGGGGCCATTCTGCGGTTTACGGAGGGAAAAATCAACACATGGAAATACTGGGATGTCAGTGAAGTGTACCGGGAAGCTGTGGGAAATCAGATCAAAGATTACGGGGAAGCGAAGGCCAGTCTGAAGGAAGCACTGCAGAAGTCTGTGCGCGCCCGTATGATCGCCGATGTGCCGTTAGGGTCTTTCTTAAGCGGCGGCTATGATTCTTCGCTGGTCACTGCCATTGCGCAGGAATGCTCGGACAGTCCGGTGAAGACTTTCTCCATCGGTTTTCATGAGGAAAAGTATAATGAGGCCAAGTATGCCAAGGCAGTGGCGGATTATCTGGGAACAAACCACACGGAGCTCTATATTGATGAGCAGGACATGTTTGATCTGGTGGAGAGCATTCCGGTGTACTATGATGAACCGTTTGCGGACAGCTCGCAGATTGCCACAATGATGGTATCCAAACTGGCAAAAGAGCATGTGACGGTGGCGCTGTCGGGAGATGGCGGCGACGAGTTTTTCTGCGGTTATAATATTTATCAGAATGTGGCACAGGCGCAGAAGCTGGATGCGCTTGGGGCAATGGTGTACGGCGTGTGTCATCTTCCGATACTTAAGCAGATGCATATGGCGGACCGGCTGCCCTTTAAAGTGCGTATAATCGCAGGTAACAGGGAGAGAGAGAGTAAGACCCAGTTTGGCGCGGGCAATTATCTGGTTCGTGCGAAAGCGATGGTAAAGGTACCACAAGGAGGAAAGTACGGTCAGAGAGAAGAGGCACTTCCCATCCATTATCTGTTTGAGAGCCGTTACAATGTGAAGGACTGGCAGATCAGGAGAATGCTTCTTGATATGGACACATACCTTCCGGGGGACATTCTCTGTAAAGTGGATCGGGCTTCCATGAAATATTCTCTGGAAGCACGCTGCCCGATTTTAGATACAGATGTTATGGAATTGTCTTACAGGATTCCGCACGCATTTAAATATGCCGATGGGGATAAAAAACATATCCTGAAAGATATCGCCTATGATTATATTCCGAAGGAACTTTTGGAGAGACCTAAGGTGGGATTCGGTGTTCCGCTGGACAAGTGGCTGCGAGGACCGCTTAAAGAACAGCTGTTAGATTACAGTGGTTATGATTATTTGAAACGACAGGATATTTTCGATGCGAAGTATGTTTCGGACATGATCGGACAGTATGTCAGGACAGGAGATGCGGGTCCGGCAACGGGAGCGAACTACTCCAAATTGACATGGTCCTTCTTCGTATTCCAACAGTGGTATCAGACGTACCACGAGTGAAAAATGGCGATTGTATAACTTTCGGAATACTATAAAAGATAAAATAACACAATAAAATAATGATTTTTGGCGAAATAAGCGGTCAGAAAACAGAATAAATTGTCGATGCAATTTAAAATCCAAAAATAAACACAAATTTAATAAAAGTGTTATTTTAAAAAGATTTTGCAAGAAAAAAGAAGAAAAAATGCAAAAAAGCTTTTTTTAGATAAAATTATGAAGGATTTTATTCAAAACGCATGAAAACGAATCGGAAAAAAAAACACATTGCTTTTTATATCGGGTCTTTGCATAAGGGAGGAGCAGAAAGAGTCTTTGTAAATCTGGCAGAATTTTTCCTGGGAGAGGGATATCAGGTGACGATGGTCACCCAATATCAATATCCGAGTGAGGAAGAATATATTTTGCCGGGAGAGATTAAACGGGTGCTCTCCGATCTGACTTCTGAAGAATTAAATAACAGTCGAATCCTGAATTTTATACATCGGGTCCGTAAACTGCATCGAATTTGGAAAAATGAAAAACCTGATCTTGTGCTTTCATGTATAGGTAAAAATAATTTCATGACAGTTGTTACTACGATGTTTACCAAGACCAGACCGGTAGTGTCGGTGGTGGGTGAAG
>CAMWMS010000239.1 GCA_947175435.1 uncultured Lachnospiraceae bacterium
TTTCCTCATAGCCTACAGAGGCAGCCCATTTTTGGGCTTCATCTAAGGAAGCCTCGAATTCTTCCGCTGTGGGTAGCTTCAAGGTTTTTAGCATAATAACATCGCCAGAAGTATAGGCTATCAATTTATCTCCTGTGTCAATAGACAGAAGTTTGCGGATGCTGACAGGCAAAGAAATCTGGCCCTTAGAGGAAACGGTTAATATTTGTGTATTCATTTGATTAAACTCCTTATAAGTAAGAATTTCTTACTTATAGTATGTCATAGGCAAGCATTTTATGCAAGATAAATTTGAATTCACCATTTGACATGGTGCCATAGTGGGTGAAATTTTTTGTAAGGTAAATGCAAGCTGCCCGTAATGTTCCCGCAAGGTAGTAATGGTAGAATCATGATTAACAAAAAGAAGAAGTGTCCCGGCATTATATGTACATGAGAGGCAGCACCGGTAATTTCGTCAATGGCAAAACAGTATGCTGCGGGAAACTTCGGAACGGAGGCTGGAATGAAAAATAAGATATTAATCGGAATCGGAACCGCTATTGTAATTGCTGTATGTTTGTTAAGTTTATTCATGTACGCTTTTTCCAAAAATGACAGCGGCTATTATTATGTACAGATTGACAACAGCAAGATTGAACAGGGAAATTCGCGGGACGGTGTCATTGACTTCCAGGGAGGAATGGATTATTCCTACACGCTGCCGGCTTATGATGAAAAAGGCAGGCGGACAGACATTACTTTCGGAGCATCAAGAGAATTGAGAGAGGGTGCGTTTCTGCAACTGACGGTGAAGCCGCTGCGGGGTGTGGTCGAGTGGGAGGAAGTACAATATGACGAGCTTCCCGTGGATGTACAGAGGCGTTTACAGCGTTGACCACAGGACTTCGTTGACAGTCGTATAGCAAAAAGAAAAAATCAGCAGTGAATAAAGACAGATTGCGCGTGCAGTCTGTTTTTGTCTTATTAGGATTCGAGTGTCAAAAGGTCCTTATAATAGACTGAGAGGGCAGATTTCACAAAATGTTTTCTCGTGTTGGGCTCGAAGTAGGCTTTTTCAAAACCAATTAATTTCTATATGGTTATGGTCAAGAAAATACGGTTGACAGTGTATGAATAAACAAATATAATGCATTTATATAAATGATTTATATAAATATGTTATATAATCGATAAGTATTAAGAACGCAGATTTCAAAGAAAGGAAAAAAGATGCCGAAACAACGAATTACCAAGGAAATGATCGTGGAAGCAGCATTCGAGATTGCGCGCAAAAGCGGACGGGACAGTGTGCTCGTTAAAGAAATTGCCGCTCGGCTTAATTGTTCGGTACAGCCGATTTACAGTTATTGTAACAGTATGGATGGGCTTAAGAGAGATTTGACGATCCGGGTGCGACAGTTTGTGCAGGAGCATGTGCGGGAATATGTCGCACTGCACGGCGGTGAATGCGAAGATGATTTTTTCAGGGCGACGGGTCATGCTTATATAGATCTGGCGGAGAGGGAGCCCCATATTTTTCAGATGTTTGTTCTTCATGAGCGGGAAGGGATTGATTCACTGGAAGCTTTGTATGAGGCGGAGTGCTATCCTGATATGGCGTTAAAGATTGCGGATCATCTGCATATTGACATTTCCAAGGCTCGTATGCTGCACAGAAACATGATGATCTATAACGTGGGAATATGCACCATTCTTGCGACTGCCGACCCCGGGATTCCGGCACGGGAGATTTATGCGCAATTGGATATCGCGTATCAGGCGTTTGTGCGTCAGGCGACGGCAGAATAGAAAAGAAGGAGGAACATAATAAAATGGCAGATAGTAAAGTGTTGATTGTATATTACAGCAAGACAGGGTTTGCGAAGAAGTATGCGGAATGGATCGGTGAGAGCCTTTCTTCCGGGACGTCCTGTGACTTGGTTCCCTATGAGAAACGTACAAAGATACAGTTCGGACAGTATGACACGATTCTGTTCGGCGGCGGCTTCCATGCGGGACAGATCAATGGTTTAAAGTGGTTCAAAGCACAGATCAACGAGCTTACGGCGAAGAGCAGTATAAGAATCGGGGTTTTTGTAACAGGCGCGATGCCATCCGACGCGCCGGACGTGGAGCCGACCATGCGGAAGAACTTCACACAGCAAGAGTGGGAAACTATCAGAACATTTTATCTGCCGGGCGGTTTGTGTTATGAAAAAATGGGTATCGGAGATAAACTTATGATGGCGGTTTTCAGAGCCATGTTAAAGAAGACTGATGTGGACGACCAGATGCGGCAGATGGTGGCACAATCGTTTGATATTACAAGCAAAGAGGCGATCACTCTGGTGGTTGAATGGTGCAGGACAAAATAAATTGCAGAAATAAGATATGTAATATAACACAAAAATCAGTTGCCATATTACCATTTATCCAATATGATTTAAAGATAGGGATATAATTTGAAAAGACACGGCAAAACAGCAGAAAAGAAGAGGGCTAGGCTATGGCAACTTTGTATATTAATGAAAAAAACAAAAAAGGACATATTAATCCCGAAATTTACGGACACTTTTCGGAGCATCTCGGAAGGTGCATTTATGAAGGCCTGTATGTCGGAGAGAATTCCGACATTCCGAATGTAAACGGTATGCGAAAAGATGTTGTAGATGCTTTGAAAGAGATTAAGATTCCGGTACTCCGCTGGCCGGGCGGCTGTTTTGCGGATGAATATCATTGGAAAGACGGTATCGGACCAAAAGAAAACAGAAAGAAAATGATTAATACGCACTGGGGCGGTGTGGTCGAGGATAACAGCTTCGGTACGCATGAGTTCTTCGAATTGTGTGAACAGCTTGGCTGTAAGATCTATATAAACGGTAATGTCGGAAGCGGCACGGTGCAGGAGATGAGCGAGTGGGTAGAGTATATCACATTTGACGGTGTCTCTCCGATGGCGGAACTGCGGAAAGCAAACGGGCATGAAAAACCGTGGAAAATCGATTACTTCGGTGTCGGAAACGAGAACTGGGGATGCGGCGGTAACATGACGCCGGAGTATTACGGCAATTTGTACAGAAGATATCAGACTTATGTAAGGCAGTATCGCAGTGATGCGCCGATTCGGAAGATATGCTGTGGTGCCAATGCGGCGGACTATTTCTGGACAGAAGGCGTCTTAAAGACTTGTACGGCGGCGCCGGCTCCCGGTCCCGAAGCGGATAATCCGGGCTTTATGAACGGTCTGTCACTGCATTACTATGTGCACCCCGGCGTATGGGAAAATAAAGGAAGCGCAACGGAATTTGACAGCAAGACCTGGTATCAGACTCTTTTCAGGGCGGTTTACATGGAAGAACTGATTAGACGTCACGGCGCTATTATGGATCAATATGATCCGGAGAAGAAGATCGGTATGATGGTAGATGAGTGGGGCTGCTGGTTCGATGTGGAGCCGGGTACGAATCCGGGGTTCTTATATCAGCAAAATACCATGCGGGATGCGCTGGTAGCGGGCATTACCCTTAATATCTTCAATAAGCACTGCGATCGTGTCAAAATGGCATGTATTGCACAGATGGTTAATGTATTGCAGTCCGTTATTCTGACGGAAGGACCTAAGATGATTCTGACGCCGACGTACCATGTTTTCCATATGTACAAACATCATCAGGGTGCTAAGTTGGTTGAAAGCTGCGTGGATGGCAATAAAATCATAGGTGAGGAAGAATATCAGGTGCCGACGCTCAGTGAATCGGTGTCTGTCAGCGAAGATGGCACGGTGAATATAACGGTAGGTAATTTATCCGTAACGGAAGATGTTCCGGTAGAGATCTCGTTCGCTGAACTTGCGCCTTCCCGTATCGAAGCCGCAATTTTGAAGGTTGAGATGCGTAAACACAATACTTTTGAGGAGCCGGAAAATGTGAGAGAAGCTGCATTTAATGACTT
>CAMWMS010000240.1 GCA_947175435.1 uncultured Lachnospiraceae bacterium
GCCTGATACGGCGAGTCGAAATTGACCGGGATCTCTATGCCAAGCATCTTGCCGATGCCCCGCGCCATATCACAGTAACCGCTGAAATCAAAGTAAAGCTGCAATGCATAAAATACGATAATCAAAACCGCGTCCGCACGCCCCATAAACTCCAAATGTGCGTATCCATAGTCAACTCCACTGCCGAACGTATCCGCAATCAGCACCTTCTTCGCCAGTCCCAGAATAAAGAATCCCATGCCCTCCGCGATCCGCTGCCACTCCACATTCTCCTTCCCCATGCGCGCAAACTGCGGCAGCATTTCACTGTGATTAACGATCGGTCCCGCAATCAGTTGCGGGAAGAAAGACACGAACAATGCGTAGTCTGTCAGAGAACAATTCCGCACCTCCCCGCGGTACGTATCCACAATAAAAGATATCTGCTGGAACGTAAAAAAACTGATTCCCAAGGGCAGTAGAATATGACGAAGCGCCACGGAAGTACCGAGCAGCGCGTTCATGGTAGAGAGAAAGAAATCAAAGTATTTAAAATAAAACAGCACGCCAAGGTTAAGCGCCACCGCCGTGATCATGACTACCTTCTGCCGGAAAGCCGTCCGGTCTGCACCCTGTGACAATATTCTGTGAAACAGGTAGTTACCGCCGATGCTGCCTACCATGATCAACAGATAAGACACATTAAACCACCCGTAGAACCAGAAGGACATGGCAATCAGAAACACCTTGGCTGCTGCAGCCCTGTGGGCACACAGCAGGCTATAATAGCCAAGCAGACATATAGGAAAAAAAAGAAACACAAAAATGTATGAGTTAAATAACATCGGTCAGACCTCCTGCATCCATAACCGATCCCCTGCCGTCACGAACCTTTGCAACAACCACCGAAAATATCGCCAAAACATCACTGCACAGTCTCCTGATCCTGGTAGATCAGATATTCTCCCACTTGATCATACAGTGCAAAACCATAGTCTGACAGAGGCTCTGTCGTTTCTCTGTCCTCTTTTAACACCACATAAGCACAGGGATATCCCCGCGTCAGCTCCACAAAACTCTCCGTCTCGATCACATCCGCTTTCTCCATCGCCTCATACATGGCATGGTGATAATCCCATCTGGCAATCAACATTTCCCTGCCGTATGGCAGCTCAATTTTCGTGCTGTACTGTCTCACATAGTAAATCAGATCCGCCGGAACGAGTACGGTGATGCGCCCCTCTTCCGGTTCGATCAGATCCACGATATCCACCGCCTCCTGCGGCAGATGATAGGCATTCTGCGCCTTCGTAATGTGCTCGCTGTCATAGACATAATTGCCGCATGCTATAATTGCCACACTTATGACTACAAGTCCGATCCTTCGGTGTCTGCCGCACAACCGCATCATCCCATAGGCGCTGACCAAGCTCATCTGCAAAAGCCATAACAGTCTGTAATAAGTCTCCGAATCATCCAGAACACGCACAAATACCTTGCGAAACAGCGGGCAGAAAAACAGCACCAGCAGAAGCGTGGGCGCGTAGACAAAGACCGCACGCCGAACCCTTCCTTTCTCTGTCAACCACAGATACAGCAGGGCAAAGAGATAGATTCCTGCCAGATAACCGTTCTCATGAAACCCCATATAATTTTTAAAGATTACCACGCTCTCTAAAAAAATACCCCACATAGACTACTCCCTGTTTTGCCAAAACGTGCAAGCCCGCTCGTGCATAAACCTCTTCACAGACACGGCTTTTGTACCACGCAAAGGCGTATTGATGAACACAAAGCCGCAATTCTACAACAGATCAGTGTACACCACGACCACATAGACCGCCATATATATGACATTCGGGATACACACCGCACCCATTTTAAGGATCACCCTGTAGTCCCGCTCTGTTATCGACAGACAAAATGCCGTCAGCGCCATCAAAATGCAGACAAGAAATACCGCAATGGAACTGCACACACCCGCCGTCATATTAATACAGACGAACACAACCCACAGTCCGGCATCTATATACTGTCTCCTCGCTTTCCGAGGGGTTGTCCTTTTCTCTGTCATGTCCTGCTTCCCGTCATAAATCCACAGAAACATCCAGAACAGTGCCGGAATCACCAAGGAACCCACCACCGCCTTGCCCTGCCATGTTCTGGTCAGGAAAAAAGTCTCGCTCGTATAGATCGACACGTTTCCAAAAATTTGGAACATAGTCATCAGGAGCATGAAAATCGGCAGATTCTCCCTGTTTTTCACCCTGTTGGCATACGCCTCCCTATGAAAAAGCTGCCGCCCGATCTCATAGTACACAAGATAACTAAGCGGGATCAGCACAAGCGGCATGATCGTGTGTGACACGATCGTCGCATGAATGCGGCTCCGTGTTGCCACAAAAGCGATCCACATCGGAAATACCGCAAGCGCATGGCGGATGTCCAGATCCGTGGGCCGCCCCGTATAGGGCAGAATGCGATACATCACATCAGCCTGTTGTGCAATCAGGGATTCTACCACATAATAAGCATCATCGCCGTCGAAGGAAGCATAAGCCACTGCCTTATATAGCTGGAAACCGAGCAGTACAAAGAACAGCAACCACTCGATCCGCTCCGCCCATGACATTCTTTTCACTTGCGCAGCGATATACTCCTTTATTCGGTTTGCACAGTTGACATTTGTGTCATTTTCCCGACTTGTCTTGTGCGCCTTACGGTTTCGATACCAAATCCACAGTCCTGCCGCTGCACACAGAATACTCAATACCGCAAACAATACCGAAGCTACCTTGAAGTTGTCATACTTCACGAAAAGTACCGCCGGCATCGTCACCACCTCGAATAAAGCCCACATGCCGAAATACCCTGCAAGCAGTACAAATCCCGGTCCCCGCTTCTTAGCCGATATGAAATTCGCCGGTATCAGACCGATACAAAACGGTATGACCGCAAGCCAGAATAACAGGCTAAGTAAACTCAATATGCGTAACATAATCCGCCTTTCTCTCAAATCCCCGCTTCTTCCAGGAATCGATCCGCTATGTTCTTCAGACCGTATCGTTTCGCTACCTTCACACCATTTGCCGAAAGCCCGTCCGCAAACGCACTATCGCCTGCAATCTTTAGCATGGCCTCCGCAAGCGCCTTCCAATCTCCCACCGGTGTCAGCAGACCGCTGACTCCATTTTCGATATACATCCGCGAACCGCCCACCGGACAGTCCGTAGAGATCACGGGAACACCCATTGCCAATGCCTCTATCATGGAATTGGATATGCCTTCATAATCCGATGACAGCACGAACATGGCGCTGTCTCTTATCTCCTGCTGTACATTAGAGGAGAACCCACGAAAGACCACCCGGCCCCCGATCCCAAGCTCTCCGGCCTGCCGCCGCAGATCCTTGTCCAGCTCACCGACACCGAATATATGAAGCTCATATTCCGGATAACTCTTATGAAATTCTGCAAAAGCATCTAACAATAATTTATGATTCTTCTGCGGTTCCAGTCTGCCCACCGAAACGATTCTTTTGCTCCGCTCTCCCCTATAAGGAGCCGGCATATCGTCCGAGATCGGATTCGGGATAACCGCGGATTTCTGCTGCAGGTCCTCCGCAAAACACCGACGCATATCCTCCGTCTGCAATATCAGCTTCTCCGCCTTGCGATAGGACCAGTCACGAAGCCGCTGCCCTGTAATGCGGGTCGGGTCATTCCGCTCTGACACCAGTAGTCTGTGAGGAATCCCCGCGGCCGCGAGCACTGAAAAAATGGTGCCTCTCACACAGAACGAGAAAATATAACAGTGCTTGTTCTTCCGGTAATACCGCCTCATTTTAAACAGCCTTTTGATCTGTATGAGCGGATTCCCGTCCGAAGGCTGCCCGGCTATAAAGACTTCTATTCTATCATCCAAAGGATAGGCCACATGATCACCCGCGAAC
>CAMWMS010000241.1 GCA_947175435.1 uncultured Lachnospiraceae bacterium
ATTTTTATTAAATTTTCAAGGTACATTTCTTAACTTAATGACATTGTTGCGGAGCGGAAGCGCGACTCCGTAGATATTATCTTCCATCTGTGCGGCCGTCTTAGACAAACCGTTAACCGCAATTTCTTCAAACAATTTTCCACAAATATATAGCAGTCCAATCATGATATATGTTATACTACATGTAACGCTAATATACAGTTCTAAAAGTTCTAAATATTTGCCGCGGGCAAACTGCAATAACCCGCCATTAATATTCCGGAGGATTACGATTTATGAAAAACAGCAAGAAAAAATCACCCCTCACGATCCCTGTTTATCGACGGTTGCGAACGAAACTCATAGCATCCTTTCTGGTGCCTGTAATCTGCATCATCCTGTTAGGTGTCATTTCATACCAGCGGGCATCTGCCGCAATCATCTCTAACTACGAAAACTCCCTGCAGGAAACTATGACCATGACCACTCAATACCTGACATTGGTCGTTGACACAGTTCGGTCTACTTATAAATCATATCTTTCCGACACCGATCTTTCAAGCTATCTTAAGGGTATGATGGACGAGGCTCCGGCAAAAAAATTTGCTGTTGAATACACTAAGGATCTGAAACGCGAGGCAAAAACCAATCTGCATGTGAGCAATATTTATATTATCTCCGATGACGTGATCTCCCTTACCAGCGGTGCGCCGACCACGTCCACGCTCCTGACGTCATATATCAAGTCTTCACAGGGCTCGCAGGTCAATGACGACCGTTCTTCGTATCATCTGTTTGGCAGTCTGTGCGATGCCGATGAGGCGCTTGGTACCCATAAGCTGAACTACTCCCTCCGAATTGCTAAATATCTAGGCAACTGCGGAGCCGTCCTGCTCATTGATATAGACAGAGACACCATTATGAATTCTCTGGCTACCTTGAGCGCGGGCGATGGCAGTTACTCCGCACTGATCACACACGACGGAACCGAATTCTATTCCGATGGCAGCGCCACCCGCGACTCCGTGTTTGCGTCCTCCGATTTCTATAAAGAAGTGGCGGAATCGGAAGAAAGCGGTATGAAATACGTGGATTATAACGGGCAGAAATATTTGTTTCTTTATTCACCCATGTTCTCCCCGAAATCACCACAGGGAAGCATGATCTGCACTCTGATTCCGGAATCCACCATTCTGGCACAGGCGGCAGGCATTAAGACCGTCGCCATGATCCTTGTCATTGTAGCCGTACTCATAGCACTGTTGCTCGGTTATCTCCTATCTGCACATATTAACGGCAATATCTATCATATCTTAGGACAACTGCAGATCGTCTCAGACGGCGACCTGACGGTAAGACTGCAGACCAAGAGCAAGGACGAATTCAAACTGCTTGCCGGCGGAGTCAATTCCATGACGGACAGCATGAAGGCTCTGATCACCAATGTTACCGAAGCAAGCGATTCTCTGAACCTGGCGGCCGAACAGGTAAGTTCCGCCTCCGAAGCCTTCGTCCAAACGGCGGAGGATATTCAGAATGCCATCACCGAGATCGATACCGGCGTGACACAACTGGATGTAAATTCCGAAGACTGCCTGACGCAGATGGACTCATTGTCTGACAAGATCGGCACCGTGGCGGATGGTACAAAGGAAATCATCACCATGACACAGCATACGAGCTCCTCTATCAGTGAAGGAATCTCCTCCATGTCCGTTCTGACGGACAGCGCGAAGAAGACTTCCGAGATTACGGATCATGTCATTCAGGCGATCGAGGCGCTGTCAGATAAATCCCGTTCTATCGGACAGATCGTGGAAAGTATCAACAGTATTGCAAGAGAGACAAATCTCCTGTCCTTAAACGCTTCCATAGAAGCCGCCAGAGCCGGAGAATCCGGACGCGGTTTTGCAGTCGTTGCGGAACAGATCCGCAAGTTAGCTGACCAGTCCGCACAATCCGCAGGACAGATTCAGTTGATCATAGACGACATTGTTTCGACAACTTACAAAGTTGTCGATATTGCCAAAGAAGCGGAATCCACCGTAGATTTTCAGGAGAAGGCAGTGTCACAGACTACCGATGCTTTTGTAACTATGGATTCACAGGTACATACCCTCTTAGACTCCATCTCGGAGATCTCCGATAGTATGCGGAATATGGAAGAGGCCCGCACCGCTACTCTGAATGCAATAGCTAGCATCTCCGCAATCTCCGCCGAAACCTCGGCCGGTTCCAGCAATGTCAGTCAGACCGTGAATGCACAGCGTGACACCATCCAGACATTAGATACCGCTGCGAACATCCTGCAGGAGCGCGCAGCGGAACTCACCAATCTGTTACGTCAATTTACCATCTAACAGCTGCGCTGTTTTTCTGCGAACATAGAAGAACGCTGGAATTAAAAAGATATCAGCGAAAATCCACGCCAGAGGATTGGCAAAGCATACTGCACGGAACCCGAAATACGGGACGAGCACGAAACCGGCCAGTCCTCTTGCTAACATCTCGAACGCGCCGGCAAACACCGCTAGCTTACTGAATCCCATGCCCTGAATCAGGAATCGGACGATATTCACGAGCGCAAGCGGGAAATAGAACAATGTATTCGTTCTGATAAAAGCATATGCATTAGCCAGAATATCCGCCTCACCGACATCCAGAAACAGGTGCAACAGGTTAGTTCCCAGCATATATGCAATGCCGGCCGCGATCACCGAATATACCAATCCCAGAATCGTACAAGACTTTAATCCCTGATCTACTCGTTGCAGATTCCCTGCCCCCACATTCTGTCCGCCATAAGTCGCCATCGTAGATCCCATTGCGTCAAAAGGACACATCAGAAGCATACTCAACTTACTGCCTGCCGTAACCGCCGCCACAGCATCGGATCCGATTCCGTTTACAGCACTTTGCAGAACCACGCTGCCGATTGCAGTAATCGAGTATTGCAGCCCCATGGGAATTCCCATACCGCACAGCTTACCCACACAGTCACGGTTCCATCGCCATTCCTCCCCGGATAATTTCAAGATGGTAAATTTCCGATACATAAACACAAGGCAGCAAACCCCTGCCAGCGCCTGTGATAACACCGTAGCGACAGCAGCGCCCTCGACTCCCATACGAAACACAATAATACATAGCAGATCGAGGAAAATATTAATAATTGCCGCCATTACAAGAAAAATGACCGGCGTCCTGCTGTCGCCCAGTGAACGCAGAACCGCCGCCGTCATATTATACAGATATGTGACCGGAATTCCCATAAAAATAACCACTATGTAACTGTAAGAGCCTTCTATGATATCCGCCGGAGTACGCATGGCCTGCAGAATCGGACGACATAAAATAACAACCGCTATGGTCATGACTGCTGCAAAAATCAATGACAGCCACACGCAGTTCGCCACATATCTGCGAAGAATCTGCTCATGCTTCGCGCCGAACTCCTGTGCAATGGGAATGGAAAATCCGCTGCAAACGCCCATACAGAATCCGATAATCAGGAAATTCACGGAGCCTGTAGCTCCCACAGCCGCAAGCGCGTCCACCCCGAGATAATGTCCCACGATAATGGTATCCACCATACTGTAGAACTGTTGAAAGATCAAACCAAACAGAAGCGGAACCGCAAATCCAAGGATCAGCCGAAACGGGCTGCCTTTCGTCATATCTTTTTCCATAATAGTACTCTGTCCTTTCTCTTTACCGCAGACAGCTCTGCGGCATAATATGCCTGACAATCAGGTACACTCCTCAATTTGAATTTCTTGTATCTGTTCAGAACATTATTCCTCACAGTTACAATTTCTTCAAATCAACATAGCACATTCCTATTCCGACTGCAATGACTAAAATCTAAATTCCGAATCACATCTTTTGAGTTTCCCCATTTCTAAAATACGAATGCCCCGGAATCCTCTATTTTAAAGT
>CAMWMS010000242.1 GCA_947175435.1 uncultured Lachnospiraceae bacterium
GAGTATCCGGAACCGGAGAAACTCTAAGAAATGAAATTCATCACAATTCCTTAAGTAAAAACCCGGAAGGCAACTGGCTTTCCGGGTTCTCTGATCACTTCTATATAGCTATCATGCACATGATAGAATGCCTTATGCATTTTAATCTTCCCTGCTCTTTTCAAGCCATTTATCTCTCAGATTCCCAAAGCATTTTGTTATGTACCCTAACTCCATGCCAACCAGAACAGCCGCAATAACCGTTCCTATCCCCACACTTCCCAAACTCTTTATAAAAATAAGACAGGTAATCAAAGAAACGACTACCATACTGACATCAAATCCAATCTTTACTTTTGGGAATGCGATACCGCTTACATCAGCTACAGCCTGCATGGCCCCTTCTCCCGCCAATGGCATAATATCAGGCGGCATATACAGAAAAATTCCAAAGGCAATAAATATTGTGCTGATTAGCAACATACATATTCTGATAATGATATTCTGCGGATCCGGCAAAAAACCTACACCCCAGTTACAAAAAGTTGTAAAATATCCAAACACGATACCTACAACAATCTGCAGAAGATTTTTGAGCTTATAATTTTTTCTTAGCAGGATAATCTGTAATAACACTAAAAAACAATGGAACAGAATAGTTGCCTTCCCCATTTCAATTCCCCATATACACGTCATTGTATATGGAATGGAGCTGACAGGAGATACACCTAAGTTCGATTTAACAGATATGGCTATCCCTATCGTCATTACAAAAAGTCCTACGATATACATGAGCATTCTTTTGACTATATTATGATTCATTTTATCTCCCAATGTGCTGCAGGCTCCGTACCCATTGCATCTATTGTATTCTGCCTGTTTTTCCAGAAGATGTCAAGCGGAACGAACGAGTCTTTCCGCCTCTCCCGCGGCAGTGCTCGGGCACGCATGCGGATATTTATGTACAACCACGTTCATGATTTGTTCATATTTAATTTAAAAAAACTTCATGCAGGAATCATTTTTTAGACATTTCTCTTGCGTATACTAAGACCATAAGATCACAACAGAGAACACATCAAAGTAACTGATTAATTAAAACTTTTTCATAATAAATGCCAAGTAAAGATTTTCTTTACTTGGCATCCTCCCTTTTCAGGGGTATTTTTCCTCTATAACATATGAAGACAACGATTCAGTCTGTATGTTTATTATTGTATATTGCAATATGCAAATATCCATGTATACAATTTTCCCTTGCTATAGCATTTATTCTATGGTATACTTTGTAGCGTGTAGACTTACATATCGTATATCAATAAGTGATTTCCGAATGTCAGCGTAGACATACTTATCATGTCTGCGCTTTTTTACGGAAACAGATGAAGGAGGAGACTATTATGAACGAATTCTTTACCGGCCTCGTTGATACCATTACAACGGTCAACGGGGCGGTCAACAATTTTGTCTGGGGTATTCCGATGCTGATACTCCTTGTCGGTACAGGTATTCTGATGACCGTACTTACTAAATTCTTTCAGTTGTCCCATATTGGACACTGGTTTAAAAACACCATAGGCGGTATCTTCAGTGACAAGCACATCACGAAGCATACCGACAAGGACGACAAATCTATTTCCCAGTTTCAGTCCTTATGTACAGCGCTCGCGGCTACGATCGGTACCGGTAATATTGTAGGTGTCGCCAGCGCATTGATCGCAGGCGGTCCCGGTGCAATCTTCTGGATGTGGATCGTTGCTTTCTTCGGCATGATGACGAACTATTCCGAAAATGTCCTCGGTATCTACTACCGTCGTAAAAACTCTAATGACGAATGGTGCGGCGGTGCCATGTATTACTTAAAAGATGGTCTCGGCTCCTACAAAGGCTGTAAACAGATCGGAGCGGTACTTGCGGTGCTGTTCTCTGCATTCTGTCTGCTTGCTTCCTTTGGTATCGGCAACATGAGTCAGGTAAACTCCATCTCCGCTAACATGGAGGCGGCATTCTCGATTCCGACTGTTGTGACGGGTATCGCATTGATGATCTTAGCGGCGCTTGTTATTGTAGGCGGTCTGAAGAGAATCGCATCCGTTACCGAGAAACTGGTTCCTTTCATGGCAATCGCATATATCCTCGGCGCACTGGTAATCTTCTTCGCTAACATCGGCCAGGTTGGTGCCGTATTTGCCGCTATCTTTAAAGGCGCATTCGGCTTAAAAGCAGTAGGTGGCGGTATCGTCGGCTCCGGTGTCAAACTGGCTCTGACATGGGGTATGAAGCGTGGCGTGTTCTCCAACGAAGCCGGACTCGGTTCCTCCGTTATGGTACACTCCAACTCCAATGTAAAAGAACCTGTTCGTCAGGGTATGTGGGGTATCTTCGAAGTATTTGCGGATACTATCGTTGTCTGCACGCTGACAGCATTTGCGGTTCTCTCTTCCGGTATCGTTGATCTGGAAACCGGCGCAGTCTTAAGCGAGTCCTCTGGTTCCGCACTGGTAGGAGAAGCGTTTGCAACTATATTCGGTTCCTTCGGACCTATGTTCATCGCTCTTGCGATCCTGTTGTTTGCTTTCTCCACGGTTCTGGGATGGAGCCACTACGGTTCCAAAGCCTGGGAGTACTTATTCGGCACGAAGTCCACAATCATCTATAAGATTGTATTCGTTCTGATGATCTTTATCGGAGCAACCATGAATCTGAGTCTTGCATGGGATCTCTCCGATACATTTAACGGCTTGATGGCTATGCCCAACTTGATCGGTGTGCTCTGCCTCTCTCCGCTTGTGATGAAGATTACGAAAAACTATGTAGACCGCATAATCCGCAAAAAAGATGTGAAACCGATGTTGTCTGTATTCCCGGATATCAACGTGGATCATGCGGAGTAAGCAATACATATACGGATATCTGCACTTTTACTTAAATCATCCGATTTAAGTAAAGTGCATAATAATATGGATATATCTACCGTAATATACAAAAAGTAACAGTAAAAATAAATACGGCACGTCTGGCAGGACCCGACAAATTATAGTACAATAAAAAAAGTAAATTCCTTCGGAATTAACTTTGCGAACTCGAATCTAAAAAAGGTGCGGATCATTTTGAAAAAAAAGCGCAAACTCTTTATTGTTCTGTTAATCATAATACTCCTGCTGGCCGTGCTGTATTTTATTCTGGTGAATTTCCTTGTAAGCGCCGCGCTGGTGCCTTCATTTATGCGGAAGCTGGAATCCTTTCAGCGAATTACGGATGAGAGTTACGCCGCACAGGTACAGACATCGGATATTCAGGTAAACCGGCAGCTCGCCCTAAATCATACGAATGAATGGCTGGATACAGTAGACTCGGGTAAGCTTTCAGTCGTTAGCGCGGACGGCTATACTCTGATTGCAACTGAATTCTATGCGCAGAATCCGGAGAAAAACACACATCTGTGGGCACTCGTGCTTCACGGCTATACGGGCTGGAAAGAAGAAATGTATCCCTTCGCCTGCTGGTATCATGAATCGGGATATCACGTCATTGTGCCCGATCTGCGATGTCAGGGCGAGAGCGAGGGTGATTTCATCGGAATGGGATGGACGGATCATTACGACTGTAATCTCTGGATTGACTATATCCTGTCGCAGGACCCGGAAGCGAAGATAATCATACACGGACAGTCTATGGGGGCCTCCACGGCGTTAATCATGACCGGTGAAGAGACTCTGTCAGATCATGTAGCCGCTGTCATCTCAGACTGTGCCTACACGGATGCTTATTCCATGTTCGGTGACAAGGTGACGGAGTGGTTCTATCTGCCCGCTTTTCCGCTGGTGGA
>CAMWMS010000243.1 GCA_947175435.1 uncultured Lachnospiraceae bacterium
CTTCTCCTCATGATAGATATTCGGGGGAAATACTGCATCCAGATAGACATCCATCAGATTCCGGAAATCTTTATCATTACAGCTCGCCACGGGATACACTGTTTTATCCGGATAAGTCATGGCATTTAAGAATGTGTTAAGCGATCCCTTGGCTAATTCGATAAAGGGATCTTTCACTGGGAACTTATCGGAACCGCAAAGTACAGTATGCTCCACGATATGCGCCACACCGGTGCTGTCCTTAGGCGGGGTGCGGAAACCGATATAAAATACTTTATTATCATCATCATTAGATAAAAGCGCAACTCGCGCTCCCGTCTTATTATGTTTTAATAAGAAGCTGACCGAATTCAGTTCCTTAATCTCTTTTTTCTCCAATATCGTGTATGCCTGTAACTGTTCTATCTGCATTTTCGTTTAAGCTCCTTTCCGTTTCACGAAATCATTTGCCATATAGTATACCACGCTTGCCGAAACTTAGCAAAAATTAATTCCTTTGGAATTAATTGCGAGATTTACCTACTCGCCGCGCGACCCGTGCGCCGCTTTAGTGGCATACTTCCTTTGCACGGGTCTGCGCATAAAAGAACAGGCAGAGACGCTCGGTTCATCTCTGCCTGTCCAGTGTAAAAAGGGAATTTTACCGCAACATTGTGACAGAAATTTCTGTCACAATGTTGTCATTTTGTCGTTTATCTTGTCCGACAATGTCAGTTTATCAAATAATGCTGCGATAAGCAAGATTATTTTCCGCATTTAGGATGTCATTTATCGCGTTTTTCAACATTTTAATGCCTTATTATACACTAAATCCCATAAGCGCCAATTTTGAAAGCACCAGTTCATGTATGATCATGCCACATTTCTTCTTCTGTGCCAAGTTCATGCCGACAATCTCATCCAGCTTCATCACTTTGTTCTCATACACAACCTTCTCCTTGCCGAACAGACTTTTCTTCTGTGTCAGCACGCTGACTTTAACCTTTGCCTTAAGCTGCAAATAAGTCTTGTACGAGAACTGATCCGAAGTCATGTAATAAAGCTGACTCTCAAGTGTAGTCTCCGGGGCGGTATCTTTCAAAATATAATGCTGCACAATACTCTTATACTTAAAAGAAACCATCTCCTGCTCCAGAATCTCCGCATAACTGAATCTGGCACCCAGATAGATGGTCCCCGCATCCTGCATAAAATATTTAAAATCATTGTCCTGATAATCCACTTTTGTACCTGTGCCTTTCCATTGCCTGCCGGACTGCAACGCGCAAATTTCTTTGTCCGAGCCGCTCTTCCTAACTCGTGCTGCCGTATTCCAGATCTTCAATTTTCCCACCGCTCATACGGATCGCATCCTCGATGACTTTTCTGCTAAGTCCCGACTCCTCCATTACTTCTCCCACCGTCACCTTTCTGTGAAGCTCCTGCGCCAGTTCACGGGCTGCATCCGCCACCTGATTGACCTTACCTGCAATTTTCTTATCCTTCTTCTCTTCCTCAACGTTTCGGGCAATATATTCTTCCATGGCGTCCATAATCATCCTGCCGAGCATCCCCTGCGCCTCGGATACGTGTTCCAGCGCTCCCAGCATGGTGACACCCATCGTCAATGCCACATTACCTTCTCCGATCAGGTCCTCCAGATAGACCCCCTGCCCGGCATAAAGCTTTGCGATCTCCACTACTTCGGGCAGATACGCCTGCGCCAGCCGGTTCTGGGCATCTCCGTCTCCCGCCATGGCAGACAGCGTGACGGCCTCCCGCTCTCCCTGTGAAAGCTCCGGCAATGCCCGAAGCTCGTCTAGGTAAGTTTCCAGATAATCCTTCTCTTCCTCTGCCAAATATGCATCCGGATCTACAGGCTCTCCGATACCGATCTTATGCTGGTGCAGATAGCCGTAAACCATCTCCATCTGCTCCCCACCGAGCCCGAGCGGTGCAAAAGCCTCCTCCACCTGCTCCTTGGAGAGGCAGTTTCCCTGCTCTTTCGCGGTCTTCTTCACCTGTTCTAATGTCTTTGCAAACAAAACTTCTTTATTCATCGTGCCTATCCCTATATTTTCTACGATCTTTTCACATGCGTATGCGTATACAGATGTTCTTCGCAGTACTCATAATTTCCGTCGCATTTAGAACAGAATCTAAACTGCAATTCCGGACTGTCCACTTCGGTCCTGCCGCAGATCGCGCACTTATGCTTCGTGATTCCCGTATTCCGTCGTACATCCCGCTTAAATTCCTGCCGCCTGTGAATCTGCTTCGGATTCAGGTGCATCATATTGCGCGATGTGATAAAGAACACGACGAAGTTAAGCAGTGACGCGGCGATCGCGAATCTGCCTTCCACACTTGTCTGAAAAAAATCGAATATGAGCATGATACCATAAATGACTCCCAGCCACTTCACCTTAATCGGGATAATGAACATAAGCAGTACCTGCACATCCGGAAATGTCGCCGCAAAAGCAAGGAAAATCGACATATTGATATAGTAAGTACTGAAAAAAATTGAAACATAACTGAAATAGTATTCCGCCGCCCCCGCTATTGCGAAACTGTCCCCATGCAGGAGATACTGATATCCCATCAGCAGGAAGCTGCCCGCAATGGTGAAGAGCATTCCCGAAAACAAATACACATTATACCGGTAAGTTCCCCAGGTCCGCTCCAGCGTCGTACCGATGGAACAATAGAAATACATCATGATCAACAGGAAAAAGATATTGCCCGTCGGCGGAGGAATCAGAACCCAGGTGACAAGCCGCCATATCTGTCCGTGTAGAATCGCATAAGGATCCAGTGTCAGATATTGGATCAGCATTCCTCCTCTGTCTATCATCTCGATCAGATATCCCACCGCATAACAAGCCACCAGCACGAAGGACAGATTCCTGACCGCATATTTCCCAAACTTACGTTCAAAAGGACTCATTTTCATTCTCCTTGCATTACAATGTATTTTCGAATCTCAAGATGAATACATTTTAACATTCCTTTTTTTAAAAGTAAACGCTGCCGATTTCAAAAATAGCTAAGTCATAAAAATTTTATAAATACGTTTTAAAATCTTAACACATTACCAACAATTAGCCGATTGCTTTTTGCAAAACACTGTCGTATAATGACTAGGTCTGTCAGAAAAGCATTTAATAAAGTAAGGAGTGATATACGAAATGAGTAAAATGCAATATACCCTCGGCATTGACATTGGTTCTACCACTGTAAAAATCGCCGTTCTTGACGAAAAACAGCAGATACTCTTTTCCGACTATCAGAGACATTTTGCAAACATAAGAGAAACCCTTTCCGACCTGCTTAAGAAAGCCTATGAAAAGCTCGGAAATATAACGATACATCCGATGATTACCGGCTCCGGCGGTCTGACGCTTGCCAATCATCTTCAGGTTCCTTTCGTGCAGGAAGTTATCGCTGTATCCACATCCCTTCAGACACTTGCACCGGTTACCGATGTAGCGATTGAGCTGGGCGGTGAGGACGCTAAGATTATCTATTTTGAAGGTGGTAATGTGGAGCAGCGTATGAACGGCATTTGCGCGGGCGGTACCGGATCTTTCATCGACCAGATGGCCTCCCTGCTGCAGACCGATGCATCAGGACTGAATGAGTATGCCAAAAATTACCATTCCCTCTATACGATTGCGGCAAGGTGCGGTGTCTTTGCCAAATCCGATATACAGCCGCTCATCAATGAGGGCGCTACCAAAGAAGATCTGTCCGCCTCCATTTTCCAGGCGGTGGTCAACCAGACGATCAGCGGCTTAGCCTGCGGTAAAC
>CAMWMS010000244.1 GCA_947175435.1 uncultured Lachnospiraceae bacterium
CTCGTCGTCAGCCTCAGGCATCCGTCCGAAAACCGGTACCGCCTCCGTCGCCGCCGCCCAATCGGAATCGACTGCCGCAAGCTTCACGCTGCGATATTCCATCACATCATCGGATAAAATCCCTATCGCCCTCACAAGCACCGTCTTTTTCACATCAGCATGATTCGCGATCGACGCTGCCTGCGCGCTGTTTAACCCATAATACAGAATGTGGCTCGTAGAACCGTAACGAACCTGATAGCCGTACAAATATCCGTCACGGATCACAAATCCCAATGCAAAAGAAAAGGTACACAACATACTCACCAGCGCGATCGCCGTCATAAGAAGTATGCTGCGTCCCTTATGAAATTGAAACTCCCGCCGCACCAGTTTACGGCAGATCTTAAGATTATTATTCTCTAACATATTCTATAAACTGATCCTCTGCTCCCTGAGCTTCCCGTCCTCCATATATAACACCCTGTCTGCAAGCTGCGAAAGCTCCTGATTATGGGTGATCATCACCAGTGTCCGATGATAAAGTTCAGCAGTCATTTTCAACAATCCCGCCACATTCTGTCCGTTACGGGAATCCAGATTACCGGTAGGCTCGTCAGCCAGTATCACGGACGGCCCTGACACCAGCGTTCTGGCGATTGCCACCCTCTGCTGCTGCCCGCCGGAAAGAGCCGCCGGATATGCGCACAGCCGCTCTCCTAAGCCCAGCAGACCCACGACCTCCTTCAGATAATCCTCGTTTGGTGCAGAACCGTCCAACTCTAGCGGGAACAAAATATTCTCCTTCACTGTCAGAGTCGGAACGAGATTATAGTTCTGGAATATGAATCCCACCTTCTTACGGCGGAATACCGCAAGCTGCTCCTCCCGCAAACCAGCGAGACTCACACCGTCCACGATCACTTCACCCTCTGTAGGCACATCCAGACCGCCTATCATATTGAGCAGTGTAGTCTTGCCGCTGCCCGACGCACCTACTATGGCAACGAATTCGCCTCTTGCGACGGACGAATCGATATCATCCAATGCCCGTACCTGATTCTCTCCGCTGCCGTAATATTTCTTAAGCTTCCGTACCGTAACCATATCCATATTGACTGTCTTTTTCTTCTTTATCCTTCTTTTTCACAAACATCAGACCAAACACACCCACACCGCAGTTACTTGACACTGTCGCAGAAGCCTTCTGGGTAATGATCCTGTCAAAATGCATATATTTCTCCACTTCTTCCAGAATCTCTTCGATCTGGTGCACCGTACATCCGGCATAGGTGAGAAAGAGGACGCTCGTATCGATCTGCTTACTGTGCCGAAGCAGTTTCTTGACATATCTGTCGCGTACGTGCTTCATATTGCCACCCATCTCTATCTTCCAGAGCTTCAATTCGTTCTGGGACATATGGAGTACCGGATGAAGATTCAACCCGCTGCACACCTTATGCACCGCCGCGCTGACTTTTCCGTTGCGGTAAAGCGCTGCCGTACTCGGTACAAGGAAATTGGAACATACCCTGTTGCGAAACTGCTCTAAAGCCTTGCAGATCTCCTGGACGTCCTTCCCTTCTTCCGCCATAGATGCCGCGTACAATACCATAAGGCCATGTCCGCTGCTGATATGAGCGGAATCCACTATCGTAACATTATCAAAACTCCTGCTCGCCTGCAGCGCATTCGGATAAGCCCCGCTCAAGTCAACGGTAGCCGTGATATGAATCACATGCTCCGCACTTTCCAGCGTATCCGCAAAGAAATATTCATATTCTGAGGGTTCCGCCGTGGAAGAATGGGCATAATTCCCCTCTGTCTGCAAATAATTTAACAGGCTGTCGGAAGAGACCTCGAACAGGTCGCAGAAACGCCCTTCTTTCGTATGCACATAACAATACATCAGTCTGATCTGATATTTCTCCAGCAAGTCTTTGGGCAAATCGCAGATGCAGTCGGCAGTGATCGCGATTTTCCGCTTCCTTACGCCGCTCACACGGTTGATGGTCGTCTCCCCTTCCGGCTCATCCTCGTCTTCTTGCGCAACGTACTCGATCAGCTCCTGCGGTAGATATTTTAACAGACTCGCCTCCAAAAGCGCCGAGTTAATGGGTTTCGCCAGATATCCGTCAAAACCCATATTCTGATATACCTGTTCGGCATTCGTCATGACATTGGCAGTCAGGGCAACAATAGGCACTTTCTGACAGAACCCTTTGGTCTGGGCGCGCACAGCTTTCATTGTTTCCTCGCCGTCCATATCCGGCATCATATGATCCATCAGAATCACATGATACAGATTCTCGGCAGTCAGCTTCAGACATTCTTTACCGCTCTCCGCCGTATCGACCTTAATTCCCGTACCCCGGAGCAGCTTGATGGCTACCATACGGTTCATATCATTATCATCCACAACAAGCACTCTGGCATCCGGTGCCGTAAAGCTCTGTTTATATTTTGCACGGTTATTCAACTGCTTCTGCGACGCAAAGTTAATCACACCAATGGGGCGTACATTGACAATACGCTGTTTGACCTCCACCGTAAAGGTTGAACCTTTGTGGTATACGCTGTCCACATAGATCCTGCCGCCCATCATCTCCATCAACTGTCTGGAAATATTGAGTCCCAGCCCGGTTCCCTCAATATGGCGATTATCGCTTTCGTCCACGCGTTTGAAAGAACTAAACAGATCGTCCAGACTCTCTTTACGGATTCCCATACCGGTATCCGTCACGGAAATACGCAGCATGATCTGATCCGCCGCAATTCTTTCACCCTTAGCTGTCAATGTGACAGACCCTGCCGCCGTGTACTTGACTGCATTAGTCAACATATTGGTGACTACCTGCTTAATACGCACTTCGTCACCATAGAGCATCGACGGAATTTCCGGATCAATGTCCACCTTAAACTCCAGCTCTTTCTCATGGGCTCGAATCCAGATCAGATTCACCAGATCGCTGAACATGGCGCTGATCTCATACTGTGCGGGTACGATCTCCATATTACCCGACTCTATCTTGGACAGATCCAGAATATCATTAATGGTAGTCAGTAACATCTTGCTGGCATTCTGGATATTAATGGCATTCTCGGCAATCTCATCGGAGATATCTTCCCTGAGGATCATCTCGTTCAAACCGATGATCGTATTGATCGGTGTGCGGATCTCATGGCTCATATTGGCAAAAAAAGCATCTTTTGACTTAGCGATCCGCTCGATTTCCTCTTTCTGCTTCTCCGTCAGTTCCTGCTCTTTATTATACGTCCACACCTGAATTTTCATCAGCATACCAACAAAACAGCTCACCACCAGCATTGTGATATAGGAATCAACGAAACTGTAGTAACGGCTTCCCATCGGCATAATATTCGGATACTGATAAGCGAGATAATATGTAATAAAAAAAGAAAGCACGGAAACCACCAGCGCAAAGATCATTTCTTTACCGTCAAGCAGCAGGAACACATAGACCAGCCCCAGCACAAACCAGACCGGCGTACCGCTCTCTATCCCCCCGCTCAAAATAAAGATCAGCGGAAATAAAATAAGATTGAATGAAAAAACAAGCAGCCTGGAAGCCTTGTTGATCTTGCGCCGATCTTCGGCTATATGAATCGCAACAAAAGATACGGCACACATCGGGATCAGCGCATACAACACCACAGGCGCCGCCCCCACCAAAACACGCCCCATTCCGATGATAGCAGCGACAAACGCCAACATCAGAACGATTCGCCTGAGCTTCTCCTGAAAACTCACCTGTTCATTCAACTGAGATCGTAAAAATCTGCGTATTCTC
>CAMWMS010000245.1 GCA_947175435.1 uncultured Lachnospiraceae bacterium
CAGTATAACAGTATGCTGCAGAATCTGAAAGAATCCGGGAAACGGGCTGATGACAACTATGTGACGCAGTTTAACAGTATTTCAAGAATGAACAGCTCTGAGCTGGCATCCTGCGGCGTGACGAGAAATTATGACGGAACACTTGCAATTGATGACAAGAAACTCGCGGCCACAGATCTTGAAACGTTGAAAAAGGTATGGGGCGGCAACAGCAGTTTTGCAGGACGTGCGGCGCTCTGGGCGGATTCCGTGGAATCAAGCGCGGAACGCAATATGAAGGCCGAGGCAAGCAGCAGCTATAATAATTTGTTTAACAATTACAGCAGCAATAATTATAGTAATTTATTTAATAATTACGGCAACAGCGGGAATTATTTCAATTATTTCCGTTAGTCGTACATATGCAGGAAATCCTGCATAATTTGGTAGAGGAACGGACAGCATCGTATGAATCGATTGAACTGGATACAGCAGGAACAGAAGATTGCGGACTATCATGTGATCAAATGGCCGACTTCGCACTTTCATCATCCCAGAAACAGGACGGATATCGTAGCGCAATTCGGAGGCAAATTTGAGATGAGTGGAGGAGCTGCTTCACCGGGGCCACAGCAGCCGGAGGGGATCGGTCAGGGACTGTCCGATCCCAAGCGCGATATCGTCTGGCGTCCAGGCGGACTCGGTACGGACGGAATGGCGGAGGATGGCAGGAAGGACGCTGTGCATTCGGAGATCATGAATACATCCGATCGGACTAAGGGTCGGCAGATCACAGGTGCTTCGCAATCCGTGGAAACGACGCAGGTGCAGACGATTGTGCCGGAGGAAGTGTACAGTGTGCTCGGCAGCGCCCGCCAGTCGGTTCATAAACTTCATGACCGTGTGAAACAAAGCACTGCAAAACTTCGGGAGCTCTATCAGAAGCAGCAGAAACAGACGACGCATGCAGCGGCTTCCAAAGTAGTAAAGCAAGATAAACAGCAGAAGGAGAAACAGGGCACCCGCAAGTGTGATAAGGAAGATGTACTGTCCATGCAGGCGCAGAATCACTATCTGCTGGATTCTTACGACAAGAACGGACAATACAGTATGCTGGGGAAATAAAAATCGGGCACAGCTCGCAATAGAGCGTAGCTCGATTTTTTATATAAATTTAACACAACGTTTATTGTTTCCGTCCTGTTTATGAGCTATAGTATCAATGGACATGGTTAAATAAAAACATGTGCTATTAAACGGAGGACAAAAGAAAACAATGGGCGGAAATCCTTTTTTTCCATTAGATGAGGTAGGAGCGGAAGCGGACGGCACCGAGATGATGATATTTCCGGAAGTGGATCAGGCGATTTACGATCGACGTAAGAAGATGGCAGGCACTGTGGTGGACTACAAGGAGATGCGCATGAGATATAGCTGTGCCATCAAGGAAGTGAGGACGAAATTCGACGTGCTCAATTCGGAGTTTAATGTGAGATATAGGAGAAATCCCATCACATCGATCAGTTCACGTCTTAAGAGCAGCAGCAGTATCATGAGTAAATTAGCGCGCAAGAATCTTGATTTCACGCTGGAAAATGTAGAGAACAATTTATATGATGTTGCAGGAATCCGCGTGGTGTGTTCCTATGTGGACGATATATATGTACTTGCGCAGGCGTTGGCGAAGCAGGATGACATCACGGTAATCAAGGAGAAGGATTATATCACGAATCCTAAGCCTAATGGCTACCGGAGTTATCACATGATTGTCAGTGTACCGGTTTTCTTCTCGGATCAGACGAGAGATATGGCTGTGGAAGTGCAGATTCGCACGATTGCCATGGATTTCTGGGCAAGTCTGGAACATCAGCTTAAATATAAGCAGGAAGTGCCGAATCAGATGGAAATCGTGGGACGTCTGACAGAATGTGCTCATCAGATCGCGGACATCGACGAGCAGATGTGGCAGGTGCGGCGGCAGATCGAACTGTCTGAGGATATTCCGACGGAGGAAGATATTTTATTGGAGAAACTGAGCAGGATCGATATTGCAATCAACGAGTGATGGTGTAACTTTATAAAATAAAAAAAATCAGGTCTTCTGTTTTATCTTGGGAAGACCTGATTTTGTATGTCCGCCTGAGGCGGGTTCTGATAGTCTTAGATATGTTTTGACCGATCGGGGTCAGTTGTTTGTGCTGTTCACTTCCTCAAAAGTTTTCACGATCTCGCCTGCAGGTGCAGCGGTTAAAAGGGACACTACTACATTGACGATCAGCGCGACGATAAATGCAGGAAGCAGTTCGTAGATGGCGAATACGCCACCAAGCGTTGCGATACCGTATTTCCATGCGAATACCATGATACCTCCGGCGATCATCCCGGCAAGTGCGCCCTGCTTGTTAGAACGCTTCCAGAACAGCGCAAGCAGTACAACGGGACCGAATGCAGCGCCGAAACCAGCCCATGCGAAAGATACGATTGTGAAGATAGAGCTGTTCGGATTTCTGGCAATCAGCACGGCAATCAGTGAAATCACAATGACAGTGATCCGTGCGATGAGCAAAGATGTTTTCGTGTCCAGTTTCTTCCTGCCGAAGTCCTGCACCAGATTCTGCGAGATACTGGAAGCCGCGGCAAGCAGCTGAGAGTCGGCAGTGGACATGGTTGCTGCAAGGATACCCGCAAGAATAACGCCTGCTATCAAAGCGGGAATTACGCCATGTGCACTTAATGCGGAAGCAATCTGAATGATGACTGTTTCGGAGTTATTGCCTTCCAGCATGGGAATGATACCGACTTTGGACATGCTGTATCCGATCACGCCGATCAATACCGCGACAGCCATGGAGATGACTACCCATACGGTAGCAATTCTTCTGGATATTTTCAGTTTATTCTCATCTTCAATCGCCATAAATCTGAGTAAGATATGGGGCATACCGAAGTAACCGAGTCCCCATGCCAGCATGGAGGCCATCATCAGAGGGGTATAAGGCTTAGCGGAGCCTGTGTCGGCGACATAGGTCTGTACCATGCTCAGATATCCGGGAAGTTCTCCGGCGTTCTCGGCAACGGTATCAAAACCTCCGGTTGCAATAGCGCCGAATCCCACGACGATCAGGAGTGCGACAGTCATGGTGATGCTTTGAATTAAGTCAGTCGTGCTTACCGCAAGGAATCCGCCCAGCGTACAGTAAAGTACAATGACCGCTGCACTTAACAGCATGGCCGTCATATAGTTCATGCCGAACAGAGTACTGAACAGCTTGCCGCATGCGGCAAAGCCGGACGCAGTGTAAGGCACGAAAAAGATTACGATAATCAAAGCGGCGATACAGGTAAGAATATGTTTTTCATCACCGTATCTTTTGGCAAAAAATTCAGGAATTGTGATGGCTCCGAGCTTGCTGGAATAACGGCGAATACGTTTGGAGACTAAGAGCCAGTTGAAATAGGTACCCAGCGCCAGACCGATGGCAGTCCATCCTACGTCGGCGAGTCCTGAAATATAAGCCAGTCCGGGCAGTCCCATCAAAAGGTAGCTGCTCATGTCGGAAGCTTCCGCGCTCATGGCGGTTACCAGAGGCCCCAGTTTTCGGCCGCCCAGATAGAATTCGTCAGCCTGCGTATTTTTTTTGGAATAAGATATACCGATGTAGATCATTCCGAGCAGGTAGACGAGGATAGCAATAATAATACAAATTTGCGATGTCATAATACTCCTCATTTCTGTGTGTTTTTCATAAAAATATTCTCTTGTTTATGTGCAACATTTAATATTATATATGGT
>CAMWMS010000246.1 GCA_947175435.1 uncultured Lachnospiraceae bacterium
TGGTTGCCCACAACAGATTTTGAGTCTGCCTCGTCTGCCATTCCGACACGCCGGCATATCCAACAAACAAACCATATAATAGCATAATTACCGTGAATTGGCAAGTAATTTAACAAAAAAATATTATGACGAATTTATGTCTGACGCCGTCAGCATTTTTCTTTGCTAATTCTTTGCTAATCTGAAAAGTTACAATATACAAAACACTAAAAATGTGCTATATTTATAATCAGTGCAATACTTTTGTAACATTTACTGATAAGTTTAGGGGAGAACAAATGAGTAAATTGGGTAAAAAGGGGTTTACCCTGCTGCTTGCCGGCGTGATCGCCATGACACCGGTAAGTCAGGTACAGGCGATAGGAGCGGGGAGTTCTATTGCCAGAGGAATCGATGTATCAAAACACAATCTGGCGATCGATTGGAGTCAGGTCCCGTCTTCGGGAGTAAGTTTCGCATTTATCAAAGCGGGCAGCGCTAATTCCGGTGTGGATCCCTATTTCGATGCGAATATGAACGGCGCAAATGCTGCCGGACTCAGGACGGGTGTCTATCTGTATTCTTATGCTACAAACGCAGAGCAGGCGCAGAACGAAGCCAATCTTATACTACAGTGGATGAGCAATTATACGGTCAGCTATCCGGTCGTATATGACGTAGAAGATGCCTGTCACAAGAATATGTCGCAGGCACAACTGCAGGAGATTATAGTGACGTTCTGTTCCGCGGTGGAAGCACAGGGATATTATCCGGTAGTTTATTCCAATAAGAATATGTTTTTAAACAAGATCGGCAATATTCCGTATGATAAGTGGGTTGCGCAGTATGCGGATACCTTGGAGTACGACGGAGCTTCTTTCTGGCAGAATACTTCCCACGGAAAAGTGGCGGGGATTCCCACCAGAGTAGATATGAATTACCAGTTTAAGGACTATGCATCCCTGATCGTTGCGGACGGATTTGCACCGCGCGGTGACAACAAGGTGTTCTATGCGAATTATAAAATGCAGCGTTCTTGCTGGGTGCAGTGGGAAGACAGAAAATATCATCTGGATGAAAACGGCTTCGTACAGAAAGGGTGCTGGTTCGAAGATGAGACTGGCAGACATTTTCTGGCGACTAAGGACGGACATGCACTTCGCGAGGATGTGACCATTGAGGGTGTGGAGTACTTTTTTGATGAAAATGCAGTCATGCAGACAGGACTGGTTCTAAGACCTGACGGCAATACCTATTACTACGATGCCACGGGAGCATTACAGAAGAACGTAACGGTGGAGATCGAGGGTATTACATACGAGGTTAATAAGAAAGGTGTGGCTACAGCTGTTATTCCGGCAGAGCTTGCACCGGAGACAGCGGAAGATACAGCCGTTCCGGCACAGTAACCGAATATGTTGTGTGACACTTTTGTCTGGCAAAGGATAAATGAAATAATATATAACAATATATGCCGCCAATTATGACGGTGGAATGGAGATATTTATGAAACCACGCAAACATAAGCATAAGGAATCTTTCTCCATCCTTCTGATTTCCAATACGGGACAAAACAGTAAGCAGTTTCATGTTTCACATGTTTTTCTGCGTCTGCTTATATTTTTTGTAGTCATTCTTTGTGTTTCTTTCGGATGGCTCATGTATCTATACTGGTCCGGCATTGAGACTAAAATTGCGGACATCGGTTTAAGCAGGAAGGAAAGCTCCGACGAGAGTGAGACGCAGACAGAGCTCATGGAGAGGCTCGCTGAACAGGAAAAAATAGTTGCGCAATTAGAGGAAGAGAAGGATAGCTTAAGCAGGCAGAATGACGCATTAACATCCGAGAATAAGGCGTTGCTTGCGGTGGCAAAGGGGAATATGGAGGCGAACGGAGAAGAGCAGGAACAGACGGGTGAGAATGATACTGCCTTTCCCAGCAGATATCCGTATTCGGAACAGGGAATTGTGACTGAGAAGTACTCGGAAGATCACCCCTATGTTTCGATCGGTACGGAAGAAAAAGGAAATGTTATTGCGGCAGGAGATGGCACGGTGTCAATGGTCGGTTCCGATGATACTTATCCGTTGATTATCGAAATAGAGCACGGTAACGGCTATCAGACGCGTTATATGTTCCTGCAGGAAGCGGAGGCGTTACAGCAGGAAGGTGCGCAAGTGCAGATCGGAACGGCGCTCGCCGGGGTAGATGTACATAATGTACAGCTGGATTATCAGGTTATATTTGAAGGTCAGCCGATCGATCCGTTGATCGTGTTTGAGGCAAAAGGATAAAGGAGAATGATATTATGTTAGGAAAAAGTAAAAACGAAAACTACATGGATGAATCAAAGACAAAGGTCAGCACGCTGATTGGGGAGGGAACCATTTTTGACGGTGATCTGACATCGCCGGAGACGATTCGAATCGACGGTGTGATCAACGGCAACTGCACGTGCAGTAAGAAACTGATTCTCAGCGCCGATGGGCAGGTCAAGGGCAATATTTCGGCGCAGAGTGTTATTATTTCCGGTAAAGTTGACGGTGATATCGTAGTCAGCGGCAAACTGGAACTTCTATCCACCGGTAAGATTGCCGGTAACATCACGGCAAGTTCCATTGTGATCGATGAGGGCGCATGTTTCGACGGCAGATGTACGATGACATCGTCGATCAGTGAACATTATCTGCCGGATAATCAGAATAAGTCGGGAGAGCAGGACAAAAAGAACGAGACAGGCGACACAAAAGATAAAAAATAAGACGGATTTCAAGTATACCGTAATGTTTAACGCAGATGAAACATTACGGTATTTTTCAGTTTATAAGACTTTCAAAAGATATGATTATGGTATATAATAAAATCTGTATGGGCGCATAATAGGTTATGGTCTACAGAAAGATGTGGCAGGGTATGAACTGTAAAGAGGCAGAGAAAAAAATACCTTCCTTCCTGCAGGATGATTTGGATGGCAGTAAACTTGAAGAGTTTGTGGAGCACGTTGAAAACTGCTCGGAATGTAAGGAAGAACTATCAATCCAGTTCTTAGTCACGGAGGGATTAGAGCGGCTTGAGGAAGGGAATAATTTCAATTTACAGGAAGAGCTCCTTATGAAATTGGAGTTTGCCGAGCACCGGATTAATGTGCACCGGATGCTGTGGTATATCCTGTTGTGTCTGGAAGCGGCGGTAGCGGCGGCAATCATTATTGCGCTGTGCGTGGTATTCCGATTGTAATGTGTCATTAGGCCTTGTGCAGCAAGAATAGTTGTCATGTGCGCGTGAAATGTCGTTTGGAAAGGGTATGGAGTTGATGAGTCAGAAACTTGTATTGATAGATGGGCACAGCATATTGAACCGGGCTTTTTACGGAGTACCTGATCTGACGAATGGACAGGGACTGCATACCAATGCGGTGTATGGTTTCCTGAATATTATGTTTAAAATATTGGAGGAAGAACAACCTGATTATCTGACAGTGGCGTTTGATGTACATGCCCCGACTTTTCGCCATGAAATCTATCAGGATTATAAGGGCACGAGAAAACCTATGCCCACGGAGTTGCGGGAACAGGTGCCTGTAATGAAGCAGATGCTGCAGGCGATGGGAATCTGTATCATGGAGAAGGCCGGACTGGAAGCGGACGATATTTTGGGAACGATCGCCAGACGTGGTGAACGGGAAGGAATGGAGGTTGCTCTGGTGTCGGGAGACAGAGACCTCCTGCAGATTGCCACGGACCATATTC
>CAMWMS010000247.1 GCA_947175435.1 uncultured Lachnospiraceae bacterium
AGAGGATGAGTTTTATAATATCAGGAATCAATACACAGCGGTTAAAGAGGAATTAGAGTGGAAACCGGTGGAAGGATTTTGGGACGCTGGAATATTGGAACAGAATTCCATTACCTCAAAAGAGATAGCTAAAATACAAGAAAGCGGTGAAATAATACATGAAAGTGGGCTTGCAGAGGATGCCACATGCATAGAAAATATAGAATCAGCCTCTCGAATTGAAAGTATTGCAGAAGTCATAGAAAATAACAATGTAGCAATCCTCACCCAAAAAATTAAAGAACTTTTACAGAATAATTTGTTAGAAGGATTTACATTTCTGGAATCGGAGAAAGCGCTCTGCTATTATTTGAAAAAGGAACCTTCAGGTATGTACGTATTTGCGGTATGTAAAGAGGATTTGAGCGGAGACATTATTCATGAGAGAAATGTTTATGTCGCGAAAGAAACGGGCCGTATATACAGGAAGGACGAAGGCGCATTGATCCCGTTGGAAATAGATGTGCCCAGAGGGATTCGTTTACCGGATGTTACAAGAAATGTTTGGAATTATGAACCGGAGTTAGTCTATAGCGAGGATGGGACAAGCTTTCAAATCATTTATGGTGAAGAAGGGGCGGATGTGCTGGATCAAATGCTGGATTTCATAGAACAGGAGGAAGGATTAGAGAATTATAAAATCATGTATTATGGTGAGTGTACCTTTTTTGACAGGCGTTATCATGAGGTGAATTTGGTTGAATCATCAGATACACATGTCCATATAGTGAAGCGTTATTATATAAATGTGCAAAATGGAAATGTATATGAAGAACCGGAAGACTGGTATATGGATTCTGAGATTGCACTACGTTATATTGGTAATGTGGGAGAAGCGGAAGATAATTTATCCGGAGGAAGTATTAACATCGACCAAGTGAATCTACACGGTAGAACGGAAAAAGAGACAGCGCTGATTCAGAAAATCCTTTCAGAAGATAAAGAAGAGTTTCAGGGATTTCTCACAGCAGATTGGGAGTTTACGCACGAGCAGGAAGCAATTCTTCTAACTGCCTATGATTTCACAGGAGATGGGAAGGATGAAATAATAGTTTCTAAATTTTATATAAACATCGGCGCCCCGCTTGCCTACAATTATGTGTATGATCAAAACGGCAGGAGGATGATAGAGTTTGTAGGCAGCCATCCTCTTGATACACAGATCATTGCCGGATGGAATGGAGAAGGGACATTTATGCTATGCAATATGAATCATTATTCCGCCCATAACAATGCAAGCATATATACGGAAATTCGGTGTGAAGATGATATGTTGACGGAGAAGGTCATACTGATGGAGTTGGATCGTAGGGAAGGCGATTATGAGGGAAATGACGAATATTATATTTTCAAGGACTTTACGAAAGAGGAGGAAGAAAAAATCTGGTACGGTTCTTTCGGGGTGAATGAGCTTACAAAAACCAAAGCGTATGTCCGTGAAGATAAGGAATTTGAGGAATATACGCAGTTGTTTGATAAAGCAGAGACAACGGGAGTTACAATGATAGGTGTGATTCTTTATTCGGAGAGTGATAATCGATTCGTTGAATATGCAGAAGGGGAACAGTGATGATCAGAAATACTGGTGGTAAAAAGCATGTAATAATTATAGGAGTTTTTCTATGCTTTTTTATAGCTTTTATTATCGGTGGGAAATTTGATAGATCTGGTAAATCAGAGATGGCAAAAAGTGTAGAGCTAATAGAAACTGTTGAGCGGGCACCATCAAATAAAAGCATTATAGAACAAAGCCCTATTTCCCCAGATGAGACTTCCAAATCACAGGAAAATAGTGGGGAAACAGAGGAAGATGAAGAAGAGAAAACGACTAAAACGGCTATCGACATACATGATTCTTTTGTTCAAATTGAGACGAATAGTATACACAAACGGATAGCCTTTCCAAGTATCGATATAACGAATGCGGAAGACGTAGCCAATTCCATAAACGAACAGATTTATCATGAAATTATACCGGAGGATTTTTGGGTATATGGAAATGGACGAGAGGAAACAGATGTTCAATATGAAATAGAATCTGTCGGTGAAGAAATAGTAAGTATTCATTTTCACGGCTATCAATCTTACATGGGGTCTTATGCGGAGTATAGTAAGGGAATGAATTTCGATTTGCGCACGGGCAAGATTATATCTTTAAGAGATTATTATACGTTATCTGATATAAAGGCGATCATTATGAATGCCAGAGATAGAAATGAAATCAGTATATTAGATTTTCCTGTGAATGAAGAAGAGATTGAACAGGAAATTGATAGTTTCGTACAGCTTTTTGATTCAGAGGAGTATGTGAACCGCACAGATATTTTTTTCCTGAAAGACAATCATATTTATTTCATAGCGCCGCCACCTGAATCAATGAGACAAAGTATTTATATGGAACTGAGTTTGGATAAATTTAGTAATCTCCAATGAGTACAATATTGAAGGGTATAGGATAAGTGTATGCTGTGCAGAGAAGATATGATTTTTGTGTAAGGGATTGAGTGCGAGTAAAATAAAGAAAAAGCATATCTGAAAAATTGCTGAGAAGCGGCAAGAGAGGTATTAAAAGACTATTGTGAGGAATCGGTTTAGAGATTTATTTTTATTGGCAGGGTTTATGATATTGGTATATACATCTGCATTAAATCAAGAAAAACGGGTAGAGAGCGACAATTTATGCAGTGAAAGTGCAGAAAAGGAAAGCAAGACAGATGAATTGAATGAAGAGACAGAAAGAGAGGCAGAAGAAGATGTAAATACGCAACAAGTCCCTTTTTGGAATGATTATTTCTGGTCTAAAAAAATATATGATGAGGCAGGAGTGTTGGCGGAGGAACATGGATTATATCAATCCCTTGACATAGAGGAGAGATGGATGTCAGAAGATGGGGATTACTGTATATGTTTTGTTGCTGAATACAGTGATATCGGAGTTTATTTGGAAGCGAAGTCTGCGGATATATATGAATTGACATTTCAGGATTCGATTTATACAGAGGACTTTGCAGGAATGAATTATCGGGTGATAGATGTTGATAAGCAGAAGGTGCCGATGATAGAAGAAATTATCTTGCAAAACGGCATAAATGAACGATGTACCTTACATAGCATGGATGATATGTGTGCATTGATCAGTACGGCTTCCGGTACATGGTATAGCGCTAATATGACAGAAAAGACAATGACCCAGATGGATACCGGAGAAAGGAAACAGGAGGATGAGAAGAATTGGGATTTTCAAGGGTCATGGTGGAAGGCCTATCGAGAGGTTCTGGATGACTGGACAAAGATAACAGAGTTTGAAAAAGAGTTTGCTGATACTCTGGGCGGTACTGTACAGTATGATCCGTATATCATAAATGATATCGGGAAAAATTTCTTTTTCGAAAGATATGCATTGCATGATTTGGATAAAGATGGAATACCGGAACTGATTCTGCTGGCGAATCTCTCTATGAGTGCAGTTTTTACTTATACGGACCGGCTGATCTATTGCGGAACCTATTATAATGCGCTGTATACTGATGATGGAAAAATCATTGAAAGAGGCAGCTGGTGGGCAGGGTCAGCGATGATAATAGATCCATGGGACATTACAGAGATTAAGGCTGGGGAGATTGTTGCACAGGGGAGTGTCTGGGGAGAATATCTGGATCATGAAGAAAGTGGAATAAA
>CAMWMS010000248.1 GCA_947175435.1 uncultured Lachnospiraceae bacterium
GGATTCTTTGTAGGCGCAACACCCTCCAGAGAACGAACATCCTCAAACTCAGGATTATTGATGATAATACCAATCGCTTTTCCGGTGTCCATGGAAGATCCACCGCCGACTGTAATCATATAATCGGCTCCGGATGCCTTATATGCAGCAACACCCGCTTGTACATTTTCAATTGTCGGATTAGGCTTGATGTCAGAATATACCTCATAAGCCATTCCCTCAGCATCCAACAAGTCTGTGATCTTCTTCGTAACATTGAATTTCACCAGATCCGGATCGGATGCAATAAATGCTTTCTGAAAGCCCTTACTCTTAATAATTCCCGGAATCTCCTGAATCGCCCCTTTTCCATGATAAGAAATTCCATTCAGTACAAAACGATTTACCATTTTCTTGTTCCTCCTTAATCTTATAAAATTATAATAACATCTATCTACAGGTCTTCCCGCAGAATCTCAAGTTTATGCGAAGAATGCCCGTTTGGTGGGCTTCACGCTATTTTTCATACAGGAATTTTTCGGGCAATGTAACTTTAAAATCTACTGCCAGATCCCGGAAGTTCTGCGGTGTAATGGTCTGCAGCTTATCCGGACGCATGGACAGCATCTTTACAAGTATTTCCGCTGATTTCTCCACCGTATGCATCAGGCCGAACGTCAAGTCAAAATCCTCACCGGAGCAGAACATTCCATGATGGGCCCAGATTGCAACATCATACTGCTTCATCAATTCACTGGTTGCCACTGCGATATCCCGACCACCCGGAACCATCCAGCCTACAACACCGATACCTGACGGAAATACAACCGGACACTCCGTAGCCATCTCCCACAACTCTCTTGTAAATACCTCATCTTTCAAAGGCAATACAAAAGTAAGTGCAATCACATTCGTCGTATGGGCGTGATAGATTACCCTGTGCGCTCCATTCGATGCCGCCTTTTTCACCTCATGGTTCATCAAATGGCTTGGAAGCTCGCTTGTCGGTCTTCCTCCGTTTACAAGGCCCCAACAAATACGATAATTTTCCCCTTTGTCATCCAGTTCAATAATACATATGCTGTCTTCCGGGTCAAGAATGACATTGCGGAAATATTTCCCGCTTCCCGTCACCATAAAGTATTCGCCTGCAAGCCCCGGTACATTCGTACCAATTGGTTTCCATTCGCCATCTGTGCTTAAATATTCCTTTACCTCTTCTACTTCCTCCGCCTTCATACGATAGGACAGGTTGCCGCCGTTTCTCTCATGCCATCCCTGCTCCCATCCATCGTTACACATGCGGATAAATCCCTGTACAAACTTTACATCTGTGATAGCCATTATTCTTTCCTCCATTTCAGATCTCACACATCTATCTAGTAACAATATCTACCGGTACATCAAAAATCTTCGCGACCTTTAAAATCGTGTCAATGTGTCTGCCGGCCGCTGCTGCCATATGGTGGGTCGGACCCGCTTCACTCCATCTGTTACAGAACTCTCTTGCCCCACAGCTGAAACGTGTCCGCATATTCGTATCACCGAATGTAAAAATCGGACCATCCTCATTCACGCCTTCTGCTACCACGAACTTGAAATGTCCGTCCTTATCCTGCGTGATTCCTAAGTACGTAACAGGCCCCAGATGCGGATAGAACTGGGTCAGATAACCGCCGCCTGTCTTCCCGTGAAATACAGGTACGATTTTCATGGTAGGTTTCTTAGACGAAATATCAGCATCGCCGGAACCACTGTGACCAATAATACAAATATCTTCCTCAAAATCAATGGAATACATCTCAGACAATTGTCCCATACCGGAAATCGTCTTAAGAATACTCATTGCCATAGCAACCTTAATATCACCTTCCACAGCACAGGCAACTCCCTGCTTGATCAGCATGGAGAAAGCCGGAATCAACATACTGTCCAGAACACCCGCCTTGCCCTGCGCAAAGCCGTCATAATGGGAGGCAACGAAAGCGATCTGCTCTTCTTTCACCCACTGCTCAAAAGCGACAACATATTTTGCCATCTTCCAGACCTTTTCGATCGTACCGCCGTCCTCGATATCAAAGGTGTCAAGGATGTCCTGCGCCTTCGCTCGAATAACGTCCTCATCTGTAATATCATCGGCAATCGCCCACATCTTCTCCCAGTCAAACTGCTTGGTGTAAAGGAACATCCTGTGGTAGAGATTCGTTTCATCGATATACAAATCCATCATACCGGGATATGGCCGGCCGATCTGAGCCAGATTGGTATCACGGAAACGGCGGCGCACCTGAGCGGCACGGCACCAGTCCTCAATTTCTGCCTGCACCTGCGGGTCTCCACCCTCGACTACGCCTGTTATGACAGCGTGGCGCTTGCCGGCACGCTCGAGGTCAGCTACCATCTCGCCGACAGCTCCACAGGCATACAGTTCGCCAAGCCATGTTGCCGTATCGGTATTCTCATAATCAGGCGCTTTCTTCTTCTGAACGTTCACCAGTACAACCGGCACATCCAGATCCCGGACTGCCGGAAGCATATTATAAGACGTTGCGTAAGTCAGAAGCTGCAAGATCACGAGGTCAACATCCGCTGCACGGAACTTGTCACCGGCCGCCTGCGCCAGCTCCTTCGTGGTAACAATACCGCCATCCACGATTTCTACCGTATCCGGAAGCGTCTTTTTGAACGCGTCATACTGCGACTCAAATTCAGGCACCAATGACGGGAACTGCGGCAGATATGCTCCCAAAGCAATTGAAAAAACTCCAATTCTTGCTTTTGTGTCTACTAACATGAAAAAACCTCCTTTTTATGTTGATTTGATCAATATTAATTGTAATTACTATTCATAATGCTTTGTGTGCAAGCACCCACGCACAACTTGTAAATCATTCCATGGCTGAACTTGTTACTATTCATATTTTTTTATCTCAAAGGACTTCTTTACACACTCTCTTGCCTCTTTTAAGTCCCTGAATTTCTGATTATAGAGCATTTGTACCAACAGATTACCGATGGCTGTAGCCTCTCCGGGTCCTGCATATACTGTGCGGCCGGTATATTTTGCTGTGACCTGGTTCAGATACTCTGCATTGGAACCACCGCCTACTACATAAACACAGTCGTATTTTTTACCGGTCATCTGCTCGATCTGTCCGATAGTATCTCCATAACACTTGCCCAGACTATTGTAGATTACCGCCGCAATCTCCCATTCATTCTGCGGCACCTGCTGCCCGCTCTTTTCACAGAAAGTCTTCACTGCTTCAATCATACTGGAGGGTGATAAGAACATATCATCATTGCAGTCTACAATGGAAGGAATGGTCTGCTCCCTCGCCTGTTCACAGATGTATCCATAGGAATACTCTTCTGCAAATTCTTTCCGGATAGACTGGATCATCCAAAGCCCCATGATATTTTTCAGATACCGGAAACGGTATTCATAACCGCCTTCATTCGTGAGATTGTGCATCCTGCTCTCAGTTGAACAGTCAGCCTCCATGAGCTCCGTTCCCATAAGAGACCATGTCCCGGAACTGATATATAACGCATCATCTTCTGTGGTCGGTATGGCAACTACGGCGGAACCTGTGTCATGCGTAGCAGGCAGGATCACCTGACAGTCAAAACCTACTTCTTCCTGAATCTCTTTGCTGAAATTTCCTACTAAAGTCCCCGGCTGGCTAATCTCTCCAAATATCTTCCTTGGATAACCCAGCATATCAATCAA
>CAMWMS010000249.1 GCA_947175435.1 uncultured Lachnospiraceae bacterium
TGGGTATCAGAGTCAGGTGGAGGACGGTGTGAAGGCGAATGCTTTTCATATGGCCAATTCGAGCAAAGCGCTTTTGTCAATTACCAATGAACTGATGGATTTCTCCAAGCTTGATGACAGCGACCTGTCTGTTGCGGACAGACCTTATTATATAGGGGATATTTGTGACGAATTAATCAATGTGATTTCCGTGCGGTTTGCAGATCGTAGGATAGAATTCTATGTGGATATTGATCCGGATATTCCGGCGCAGCTATGTGGAGATGTAACGATCGTTCGACAGGTACTGTTAAGTGTTGGGCTAGGCATCATGAAGTCGATAGACAGCGGAGAAGTGTGTTTGAATATCCGAAAAGAGGATGGGACAGAGCAGGAGATCTATCTGTACGTTGAAGTATGTGCGGAGGGGGCGTTTCAATATTCTTACAGAGACTGGCTGTATCGTGAACAGACGCAGGATCCGGACTGTGATGAGGAGATTATGCCGCTTCCGAATCGTCTTATAGGGATTATGGGCGGCGAACTGCAGATGAAGGAAGAAACGACAAGGAGAACATATTCTTTTGATATCCGGCAGGAATACAGGATGAAGACGCCTCTGGTGGAGAGACCCTTGGCGGGGAAACCCTGTGTTTTGTTCTATGAGAATACGATACAGCAGGGGAATATGCTTGCCGGGGCGCTGCGTGCCATAGATGTTGTTTTCTATCGTGCATCTGACGATGAGAGCTTCTTAAGAGAGTGTGTGGGACAAAACTACACACATATCATGATTGCAGTGGAAAGATATAGTGGTATCAAGGGCAGGATTGCCGGGTTACTTAACCCACAGTCGCTTATTCTGATCGGTTCTAATGCACTGGCTTATGAGGATACCCTGATCAGGATAACATTTGACAGACCGGTTACTTGTTTAAATCTGGATGCGCTTCTTACCGGCAGGCAGAATAGCACAATACGTCATATCGGATACAGAGGAGGGTTTATCTGTCCGGACGCACATGTTATGGTGGTGGATGACAATATTGTCAATCTGGAAGTGGCCACAAGCCTTTTAAGCCGTTATCAGGCACAGGTGTCGGTAGCGGTAAGCGGAAGGGAATGTCTGAAGATGCTGCAGCAGGAACCGGTGGACTTCATTTTCTTAGATTATATGATGCCGGAGATGGATGGTATTGACACCTTGAAAAATATCAGGGCACTGAAGGATCCTCGATTAGATCAGGTGCCCATTGTTGCGCTTACGGCTAATGCGGTCAGTGGTGCCAGAGAGATGTTTCTGGAAGCTGGATTTGATGAGTATATCTCTAAGCCGATTGAACGGGATAAATTTGAGAAGATCCTGCGGTCGTATCTGCCGGAGGAGAAAATTACCTATACACATGATAAAGCGGAAAAAGCACAGTAGATCAATAGAAGTTTGGGACGGGAAGAAATATGAATTGTAAATTAAACCGGATCATCGGTGAAAAAATATCAAGCATGGGACTGGTGGAGTTTAATTTAAACTTGTTTCTTGCTATGGTTGTTTTGGAAAGCATCATCATATTGCCGATTGTATTAGTGTTCAGTAATCTGGACAGAATGGTGGCGCCTATACTTCTGATCATCTTGGGCTGCGGTTTTCTTTTGATATGGAATTTACGGTACAGAAAACATAACCTGACAGCGATACTTACGTTGGTCATATTGGATGGTATTGCGATTCCGATGATTCTGAAGATCAGCAGTGGGGCATATTGCATAGCAATTATGTGGTTTGTTGCGAGCATGATTATCATTTATTCTGTTTTTGACGGTTTTATGTTTCTGCCGGTTCTGGCACTGTTTATATTTGAGTATTGTTATTTGTACAGTGACGTGTTTTTTTCCAAGGGAGATGATGTATATCATATTGGTGAAAACTTCCACTTTTCGGATTTGGCCATCAGCTTTATCGGGACCGCGCTTTTCATTATTATGTTGATCTATATTCAGGAGAAATTCTATCTGCATCAGCAGTGGAAGATCAGGCGCAGCAGCCGTAAGATAGAGCGCGCCGGTGCCGCCAAAAGGCAATTTCTGAAGAATATGTCCTACGAGATAAGAACACCCATGAATTCGATTATTAATCTGTCCGAGATCATGCTAAAGGGAGAGCAGGATGATGAGACGAGGAGTAGTGTCAACACGATCAGAAGTGCGGCATATGATTTACTGGCCATCATTGACGACGTGCTTACATATGCCAGAATCGATGCGGGGGATATGCACCTGATCAAGAGTTCTTACAGTTTTGAGAAATTGATCAAGGGAATTATACGGACGATCTCAGAGGAATTGCAGAAAAAGAAATTAAATCTGGATATGAAGATAGACGGAAACATTCCGAAGGAGCTTTTGGGTGACAGTGTCACGATCCGTCAGATCTTTCTGTATCTGCTCTTTATCTCCATTGATTTTACGGCGAGCGGAAGAATTGTCCTGGAGGTCAGATGTGAGAAGGATACAGAGGCGGGCGTAGCGACTTTCTATTGTATGGTCGCGGATACCGGAAAGGGATTGTCACAGATAGATATACAGTCACTTTTTGGCATGTATGATACTTATGACTCCAGGCAGTCCAGCAATCTAAAAGGAGTCGGCCTCAAGTTTACCATCTGTAAAGAACTGCTTGCCATGATGCAGGGCGATATCAAGGTAGAAAGTATTGAGGGGATCGGATTATCCACCACATTCACTTTCCGGCAGGAGATCGTCGATGCTTCGCCCATGATCCGTTTAGAGAATGAGAAGAAACCAAGTGTGTTGATTTATGCGGATAATGATATCAGCATTGCAAAGTGGCAGGATATCATGGAAACATTCGGTGTCAGACCTGTATACAGCCGCAATTATTACGGGTTCAATCATGCCATTCAGGAGAAACATTTCGATTATATTTTTGTTCCGGATGTGGTGTATGAGAACCTGTCCAATATTATTTCCCTGTATCAGTGTCAGGAGTATACGTATGTGACTTCGGGATATGATGCGGTTTACGGTGATTATGGTAAATGCCGGCTTATATATCGGCCGTTTTCGTGTATTACGGTCTCTATGGTATTGAATAACAGATGGAACAAGGAAGATTATAAGAAGAGTGCTCTGGAGGAGACCTTTACGGCAAGGAAAGCCAGGGTGCTCGTCGTGGATGATAATGCGGTAAATCTGAAAGTCGCGGCGGGTATATTCAGTAAATATGGCATTGATATTGCAGTAGCCACCAGTGGACAGGATGGCATCAGAAAATTGGAGAACGAAAGGTATGATCTGGTACTGATGGATATGGTTATGCCGGATCTGCGCGGTGATGAAGTACTCAGACAGATCCGGGCTAAGGAAGATCACTATTACAAAGAACTGCCTTTTGTTGCGTTGACTGCGCAGAACGGTGCGAATGTCAGGGAGGAGATGCTGGAACTCGGATTTCAGGAATATCTTGCCAAGCCGGTCAAGAGAAGATATCTTGAAAAATGTCTGCTAGAGTTTTTGCCGGAAAGGCTAATCGAACATGTCAAGGCAACGGACGACAGGGATGGACAAGGTAAAAGTAAGTCTATATCAAAGACCGGAGAAAAGAAACCGGAGAGCGGGCTGAACAAAGATAAAGGTCTTTTAAATATCGGTTTTAATCAGGAAGCGTACGCGGCAATTCTGAATACCTATTATACGGAAG
>CAMWMS010000250.1 GCA_947175435.1 uncultured Lachnospiraceae bacterium
GCCTGGAGCCTTTCTTGATCTCCTGATTCTGCCATTTATAGAACAATACACCCGCACTGTTCTCATTCCATTCCACTAAATTAGAAAACTGATTTTTCAGAAATCCCATTGTCTTCCTCCATTTACTTTAATTCATTCCCATCTCCGCTTTCAGCGCCGCCAGCTCGTCATCCACATCGGAACCGGTATCAGCCGTATCATATTTGCTTGTCAGATCGTCAATATCATTGCCGGAAGCGGACTTATTCAATTCGCCGATGGCATCCGCTTCGTCTAACATCTTATTAACCTTCTCTTCCATTCTGCTAAAAGCAGCGGCGTTGTTGCCCGCACTCTCAAGCCCTGCCCCCATCTCGTTGATCTTTCTCTGGGTCTGTGCCGCTTTTGCCTTTGCTTTCAGCATATCCCTTTTACTCTTCATCTCAGAGATATCCGCTTCCAATTTATCATGCATCTGACGCATTTTCTCGGAATTATCCCGTGCCATCTCGTAGTTCTTCACAAGCACTTCCCGTTTCTGTGTCAGTTCACTCTTCTTTGTCAGGAACTGACGTGCATCGTTATCATTGCCTGCCGCTACGGCTTTCTTCGCGTAATCGCCCATCTTGGCAATCTCTTCATCGCACTCTCCCAGTTTCCTCTTGGCGCTCTTCTCTTCCGCCATGATGGAGGCCGTCTCAGCCTTCACTTTGGCGAAATCGGATTCCAGATTTCTCAGATACTGATCGATCATCTTCTCCGGATCCTCAGCCTTATCCAACAGTGCGTTCACATTCGCCGCCATAATGTCCTTAAATCTTGTCATAATTCCCATAGTCCTATCCTCCATTTTTTCTATATTATTTGCTCTTAGTATTACATGCTCAGGTTAAGCCGCTCTGCCTGTTCGTTTAAATTCTCCACCAGTCTGGATACTTCCTGCACAATACCGGTATTCTTATCGCTGACCGTATAAGTTTCCTGGGCATGTGCGGACACCTCCTGCACGATGGCCGAGATCGTCTGAATACTCTCCACAATACCGCTGTTTGCGTCCGACAACCTTGCAACAGCGTCACTCAGATAAGTGCTCTGTTCGTTCACATGTTCCGTACCCTCTGCAATCACTCCGAAGTTCTCCGATGCCTGTGTCGCGGATTCACTCTGTTTTCTGTTGCTTTCCATCAACTGACCTACCGCCTCTGCCGCAATAGACAGTTTGGAGGAAACATTCTGTATTACCTCGGTGATATTAACCGTTGCCGTCTGTGTCTGGTTAGCCAGATTGGATATCTCCGTCGCCACCACCGCAAAACCTCTTCCCGCCTCGCCCGCGCGGGCTGCCTCAATGCTGGCGTTGAGTGCCAGCAGACTGGTCTGACTCGCCACACTGGTAATCAGATCTATGATCGACTGCATATTCGTCGTGTACTCTTCCAGAGCTTTCATATCTTCCACGGCTTCTTTACCGATCTTCTCGGATGCAGTCATCTGCTTCATCAGCACATCTATGTTTTGCTTACCGTTTCTTACGCTGTCATTGGTCTGTTCCACGTTACCGCTGATACTCTCCACGACCTTCGCCATCTGCTCGATGTAGTTCTGGATCTCCTCTGTCTTACTGAGCTGGTTCTGTATGGATTCCGCAGTGTCATTCGTTCCCTCGGATACCTCCTGCATGGCGTTGCGTGTCTCCGACACCGCACTGCCGAGTTCCGACATATGACCGGTCATGTCTATGATTCCCTCTGACATCTGCCCCGATACCTCCATTACATTATTCAGAAGATCGGACACATTTTCTTTTTCCTTATTTAATTCCGACAACTTCACCTGATTGACCCGCGCAAGCGTCTGTGTCGCCAGACAGATAAAAATCGCTATGATAAGCAAAAGCGCCGTTCTGATCTCATAAGTCGCCATCTCCGCTTTACTCAGATTGCCGATCACTCCCTGATAAACAAGGAATATTATATTGATCAGGAATCCGCCTCCCGACACCGCAACGCATAATCTGAGATCAGAAAACAAAATCAACACCATATAAATCGGAATAATAAAAGTAAATGCGACCAGGTTGACCGTGGTAAACACAACAAATATGTAGAATATCGTATAGAATGTACCAATATAATATTTCAACATTGGGCTTTCCGGATTCCTGCTATACACCAATATCTCCCAGATCACCGGTCCCAGCGCCAACACTGAAAAAACCAAGTAATACGGGACAGTTCTTGCCCCTTTGACAACTTCCAGAAAATAAGAGGCTTCCAGTACTGCCGCCAAAACAATGTGGCAAGCCAGCGCTACCTTATTTGTCGCCTTCCCCTCACTAAACACCGTATCATTCGCCTTTGTTCCCATATCCGTAACCATACCTTTCTCTATTGTTAGCCTAAGACACAGTATACCATAAACTGCAATCCTCCCACAAGGATTTTCATATATGTATCATCCGGTATATTTCTCTCCTGATTCGGGTGTCAAATGGTGCCACAATTAAAAAAACATAGGCATCATTTGACACCCGAATTTTCTCTCTATAATACTGCAATCACGATTCCCGCAATAATAATCCCCGCACAAAACATCTTATGTGTCGTATTCTTCTCCCTGAAAAGATACCGCCCCGCCAGGATCGTCACCACACATCCCGCCTGCTTGAGCAGCGTCATCACCGTGACACGGCTCCCCGGCATGCCGTTTGCAATAAAGAGCGCACGATCAGCGATCACAAACAATACGCTCAATATCCACACCCACTGATTGCGCGCCATACTGCGTATATTAACGGACGTACGGGTGCACAGAATAAAGGCAAGGTACATCGTCACCAGAAAGAACATATACCAGAACTGCAGCTGTGCACTACTGATATGTTTCATCAACAGCTTATCCAGAAGACCGGACACGGCGTTGAGCACACAGGAGGCAAACGCCATAATCACATATTTCACTTCCACGCTCTGCGCCGCCGTTTCTCCCTGCCGCCCAGCGCGCGGTTGATATTTGAGCAAAAGAAGCCCCGCCGATACGAACAGCAGACCGACCATCTGATAACCGTTTAACACTTCCTGCAGCACGAACACCCCAAGCAGCGTGGCAAAGAGTACTCTGGACAGATCCAGCACACCGTACAGACTGATGGGCATTTTCTTAATTGCTTTGAAACTGAACATCCACGCCAGAAAGATCACGAAAGATTTAAGCGCCACATAGAGGTAAAATCTTGTCTCCATGTCAACGGCCTCCTTCACCTCAGGCAAAACAAACAGGAAAGACAAGAAAGTATACATAAACAATACCTCTATGGTAGAGTTTTTCTCCAATGCCTTCTTTTTGACGATTTCTCTGACGCCTTTCAATACACCATATAATAGGACTAACGGTATCCACATCATTTCTATACCCATACCTTTCGACCTTATCAGGTCTCATTACTTTTGTATATTTGCTTCGATATGCTTTTATCTTTACCTTACCGCGCTTTCTCTTTCACTGCAATATTTTCATTGGATTTTCAGCGGCTATATTTTCATGCCCTGCTGCTGTGATTGCAGTATTATAAATTTCTGCTTTTCTTTTTCTTCATTTGCTGTTATACTAGTTTCATGCGGATATAGTTCATCGGTAGAACGCCAGCTTCCCAAGCTGGAGAGGCGGGTTCGATTCCCGTTATC
>CAMWMS010000251.1 GCA_947175435.1 uncultured Lachnospiraceae bacterium
TCTCCGAGACACTTTCCTGAATACGCACCACCTGATTACGGCTTTCATCACAATCCGTTGATGTATCACGGGCAGAAGAAACAATCTGTTCATTGGCACGCCGGGAGTTCTCCAGATTTTCTTCCACATCTCCCACCATAGTAACCAGTTCCTCAGAAGCAGATTCACACCTTTTGAGAAGTTCAGCCATCTGCATACCTTCCTGCTCTTTTTGAGTCTTTTCCAAAAGGGTGTTTTTGATGTAATTTAAGACAGCATTAAATGCCACCAGTGCCATGATTCTGGGAAATACAAAGAACAAAATAATATTTACAATATTCGTATTTATAGTAAGATCGCCTGCCAAAAGTGTTTCTGCTTCCTTGGCTGAGGTTGTAGTAGTCAAAAGTAATGTGTTGGCATCGCACAATCCCCAATAATAACCGCCGACAACAGAAAGGAAGAAACCTCCAATGGTCAATACAAAAGTAAAAGTTTTATACTTTTTCTCAGTATAAACAATGGAAGTTATCATAGGAAAAATCATAAAGAGGGTCGCATGATAAGCCAGTTCCAAATTAGCAAAGGAAATCATAGCCACCAGCAAAAAAATCATGATATAGTTGGATGCCGTCTTTTCAAAACCAAGTATGTATTTAACTGCATGCCCCAGCAACACAAATATAGTTACACCAATGAGAGCGCTGTTCATAATGGTTTGATCCACTATAAAAATGTGCAGCACGTTCAAGATCCATGCTATAACCAATACAATAAAAGCGACTCGCATACATTTTAACGAATAGTTATTCGCTTTTTTAAACTCAACCTCGTTTACCATACTTTCCGATCCTCCGCATTCTTCATCTCTATATTATCTATTTTACTACAAAACTAACATTTTACAATAAGCAACAAATCTTGCTACAAGCAGACTTCAAATGAAATCATCAGTCATTTCTGACTGATGCTTTCACTTATTTTTTTATGTTTATATATGATGAAAATTACAGATCAAGCCCTTTTGCCTCATCACATCCCAGAATAATATTCATACATTGAATTGCCGCACCGGATGCACCTTTTCCTAAATTGTCAAACTGTGAGGAAATAACAATGCGTTCTTCATTTCCTGTCGCATAAATCTTTAAACCATCCCAACCGGACAATCCATTCCCCGCTAAGAAACCGCTCGCTGCAATCTCATCATCCACTGCACTTACCTTAATGAACCGTTGTTCTTTGTAATACTCTGCATAATAATCAAGCAGCGATTCGGGTGTTACTTTTTTTGCCAACATATCCGCATACAATGGTACGGAAACCACCATGCCGCTATAATAGTCATCAATGATCGGTGAAAATAACGGCGTACGCGCAAGCCCGGTGATTTTCTTCATCTCTTTCAGGTGCTTGTGTTGTTGTGTCAATGCATATTCTCTTCCTGAGGATAATTCTTTCGGTCTGTTCTCGCATTCATAAGCCGCTATCGTTTTCTTACCGGCTCCGCTATATCCTGAAACTGCAAAGCTGCTTACCGGGTACTCTTTGGGAAGAATTCCTCCTGCTATCAGAGGATACACTAAGGAGATGAATCCTGTAGCATAACATCCCGGAACCGCTACCCGCTTTCCTTTCTTAATGGCTGTTTTATGCTCATCAGATAACTCCGGAAATCCATATGCCCATCCTGCTTCTGTCCGATGTGCAGTAGATGCGTCGATAATTACCACATCTTCATTCTCTATCAGTGCAACAGATTCCCTTGCTGCCTCATCCGGTAAACACAGAAAAGTAATATCTGATGCATTAATCATTTTCTTTCTCTCTTCCGGATTTTTTCTAAGCTCCGGATCAATGTGCAATAACTCTATATCCCCACGATTTTGGAAGCGTTCATTAATTCTTAATCCTGTTGTTCCTTCGCTTCCGTCAATAAAAACTTTTGTTTTCATATAAATATACTCCTTCGCAGTTTTCCTATTCTTCTCTTCGCGCCGCTCTCATCGCACGGAATTTTTCTTCCAGCGATTCAACGAACACCACTCGAGCCTCCTGAATCTCCATGCCCCCCTGTCCGAAATAGAATTTCAAAAAAGTAGTATTATGGAAGAAGGGATTTAACTGTATTTCCTCAGTTCTCCATTCCTGATCTGCGCCGGTAAGCGATATGGTTTTCAAAACCTGTTTATCCTGAGACAGCGTAAGCGGAATCTGAGCCAGACTGCCCTGTCCGGCAATTCTGCAGACAAGCTCCACCCGGTATATTCCCCGTTCCTTAACACTGATCTCAAATATTACATTGCATCCCTTTCCTGTACTTATTTGTTCTACAGGAAGATACCCGGTATCCTCTGTCATAGAGAAGCGCAGCATCTCACCGAAAGACTCTGTTTCCTGTTCCACAATAGACGCCAGTTGTCTGTCCAGCTCACTCTCTCTACACATAAGCCGCTGATATGCGGGGGTTCGCAGTAGATAGCGGCAGATGTTCGCCGCGCTGCGCAGATATTCGCCTCTCGTGACAGTTCCCTTTTCCAGACTCTCCATGGAATTATCCTTCATGGAATTTTCCTCGGCGTTGGTCGTCACCATAAACAGATCATTCTGAGCACGCACCATCGCCGCCACATTCTCTGTTTTGCCGGCAGCGCCCTCATCATTTGCCTTTGCCCACCAATCGGTCATAACAATACCATCATATCCCCATTCTTCGCGCAGTATCGTGGTGAGCAAATCATAATTGCCCGCAGCCCAGAATCCGTTGATCGGATTGTAAGAACTCATGACAGAGTACGCACCGCCCTCCTTTACCGCGATCTCAAATCCTTTCAGATAAAGCTCCCTAAGCGCACGCTCCGAAACAACTGCTTCTACGATATGTCGCCTAAATTCCTGACTGTTGCATGCATAGTGCTTGATCGTTCCGGTAACTCCATAACGTCCCATGCCGCGAAGCTGAGCAGCCGCCATCTTACCCGTCAGCAAAGGGTCCTCACTGAAATATTCAAAATTACGCCCGTTTAACGGATTCCTGTGAATATTGATGCCGGGTCCTAACAATGTGTCAATTTTATTTTTGCGAAGCTCCAATCCTTCCCATTCAAACAATTCCTCTGAAAGTGCCTCATTAAAAGTGCATCCCAGACAGGTTCCGTTTGGCATGGCAAACGCAATACTTCCGCAGTCCATGCGGATACCGCTCGGTCCATCCGCGCAACAGGCCGCCGGAATCCCAAAGTCTTGCAGCCGCTTTGTAATGCCGCCGAAGGCTCCCGCTGTTCCGGGTGTCACCTTCGGAGAGCACATGCCCTCTCCACGCACAATACAACACAAATCTTCATCCGATAACTGAGCAAGAAATGTCTCCATGGACACTTTGCCTTCCTCCACATCAGAGAGCTTATAGCCCTGATCTCCTGTACAAGCGGCACTCTCCGGCAACTTTTCCGTGCGCCTGATCGACGGACTCTTCGTACGAAGCGTTACCGCCTCATAATCTACCCGAAATCCTTCGTTTTCCATCAGCTGCGGTTTCATTCTCTCGAAAGGTGTCACCGGCGCGCAGGCTTCTTCCAATTGCTGTACTACAACCGTTTCCTCCAGGCTCAGGCTTCCGACAGGAAATGCACTCCTTACGTC
>CAMWMS010000252.1 GCA_947175435.1 uncultured Lachnospiraceae bacterium
TGCCCGGATACCAGACTCGGAGCGGGACATCCTCTTCCATAAAATATTTTGAGGCACAGCTGGCGACGGACGGCGTAACATCCGGACGAAGTACCAGCGTGTTGCCTTCCTTGTCAAAGAATTTATATAGCTCCTTGGACGGTGTTGTGCCCACTTCCTTGGAAAAAACGTCGAAAAACTCAAAAGTCGGTGTCTGAATATCCCGATATCCGTAGCCCTGTATTTTTTCATGCAGAAGGCGCTCTACGACAGTCTTTTTCGCCTTCTCGTCTCCGTATATGTCTCTCACGCCTTCCGGCGTATGTACTAATTTCTTACTCATAACGGCCCCTTTCACTTTATTGCTTTAAAGTGATAATTCGCTAATCTGCTACTAAGCTAAACTTTATATACTATAACGCAATCCTACCTGTTTGTCAATCGCTTTTCCTATACGCCTATTACCGTACCTCGTAGTATCTCATAAGCCAATGACTTTTCTTAATGTCTGGAATACTTTTATTCAATTCGATCATCCAGATCTTTTTGCAGCATATCGAGATAAGGCACCAGGATCCCGTGTTTTTTCGGCAGGATATACTCCGGATTCAACTCGTCAAAGCGGAAACTCTTTCTGCCGCCCTCCTTCGCCCGATCCCAGAAGAATCGAAGCATTTCATAAGGCAGATAATAAAAGATATCCTTATGGGAATAAAAGATGAGGAAGAAGGCAATTCCCTTCTGCTTTTCAAACTGTCCCATAAACTCCACCTGATGTTCATGAATATTCTGAAGGGAAAAAGTATCCACCGCACATTCCTTGGCATCAAAACAGACCGGAATCCCCTGCACCGCGCCGATATAGTCCACCGTACTCTTCTGATCGAAATAGGCGAGCGTGATATGCCGGCTTTCTTTATCAATGTTGATGGGCGTAATGGGGGTTGGTATTTTCTGAATGAGCGCCAGACCGTTTTCCAGATATATCTCATTGGTCCGGTTGATCAGATCTTCCAATGTTGAACCGCGCAGTCCGCGTGAATTCCAAGTCGCCATGTTTCATTCCCCTACTCATATACTTATTTTACGGAAAATATCCGGTAACTCAGCGTAAAATGTCTTTCCGCTGATATCCTCAAAGGGTTCCTCAAGTTGCGGAAACACTACCTTATAGGCATGCAGAAGCTGTGATCTGATATGATACTTCTCCTGATAGATATCATTCCATGCCCTATCACCGTATTTATAGTCTCCCAGAAGCGGATGTCCGATACTGGCCAGATGAGCCCGGATCTGGTGTGTCTTTCCGGTGAAAAGCTCAACTTCCAAAAGCGTCTTATCATCCTCCACCTTAAGCGGTTTATAAGCGGTCCTGATATATGATCCCTGTGGCTCCCCGGCTGATTTCTTTGATTGCTTCGCCCCGTTTGTATCTGACGGGACAACAGACACTTTATTATGTTTCTCATCTTTTATTAAGAAGCCTTCAATCAAGTGTTCTTCACTGATTCGTCCCTTAACATATAACTGATAATATTTGTGAAGCGTCCTGTTTTTCAGCAATTCGCTCAACATCTGAGCCCCTTTCAGGGATTTGGCGCAGAGCACGATTCCGCTCGTGTTGCGGTCAAGCCGGTTACACACGGAAGGCTTGTATATGACAAGGTCCGCCATCGTCACGGCGCCGTTTTTCAGTAAATAACCGATCAGCCATTCGTTCAAGGACAGATCTTCTTTTGACGCTTTCTGCGATAATACTCCCACGGGCTTATCGGCAAGCAATATATGACCATTCTCATAAAGAACCTTAATCCCTGAAAGCGCATGATAAGCGGTCATATAATCCGATTCCTTACTAGGATAACGTTTCGCTTTATTTCCTGTCTCAAACTCCGGGGCTACGGCATCTCCCACCACTCCCGCTCCCATGAACTTGTCCAGCGTTTCAGCGGAAAAATAGATTGCAACACTGTCTCCGGCTACGATTTTCTCACTGCCGAGAGCCTTTCTGCCGTTTAAAGTGATATTTTTCTTGCGAAGCATTTTATATAGGAAACTGCTCCCCGCATCGGGCAGAAGCCTGTGCAGATATTTATCGAACCGCTGCCCCGCTTCCCGCTCCGTAATGGTTGTCTGATACATATTGTAATCCCCGTTTAAGTCTAAATCTGTTCGATGAATGCCTCTGTCCCACGCGAACGTTAAAGCGACATAGTCATAGGGAAATAGAATACAGCAGATCAATGATTCCCTGCCTATTTCTATGTTCATCTGTCTCTAAATCCATTAACTGACCCAGTCGGTCAACATACTTATCTCTTTGAGAAAAAATCTTAACCGTAAGATTCTTGATTCCTTCCTGCGTAAGCATTTGTTCCAAGTGCTTTTCGGCCTCTTTGCAATCGCATTTCGCACTTTCCGTAACACCGCACAGCACATTTCCCTTTAACACCATATGACTAATCGGAAAGTTCTTCTGATAAGAAGTAAAATACATATCATAAAAGACAGTCAGCTTATCGTCAAAGGCACATACTTCATTTTTAAGCTCTTCACTGCAGCCCGCAGCCTTCAGGAACATGATGAAATTAACCATACTCTTGCAGGCAGGCAGACACACCAGCACTGCAACGATCGTCAGCAGATTCTTACTGCTCCCCGTTTTCAAATACCCCATCACATACAGCCCCACGGACACCAAAATAAATACCATTGTCCTAAGAGCGGTCACCGCTTTATGATTCTCAATATAGCCATAGGCACCTTTTTTTACAATCTTACTCTTCATGCATATATTTCCTTTTCCCGCAAATTGTGTTCCTATGCCGACAAAATATGCCTGCAGCTATTCCCGCATCTTGCAGACATCCACCCACTCTGCATAGCCGGAATACTGTTCCATCTCCGGAATCGTCAACTCAATCGCACTGTTGCCGCTCCCGCATGCAGGAAATACGGTTTTGAACCGCTTTAGTGACTCATCCAGATACACGTCCACACCCTCGTTGATGCCGAAAGGACATACTCCTCCCACAGCATGTCCGATTAATGTCTCCACCTGCTCAGCCGTAAGCATTTTGGCTTTCGTTTCGAATTTCGCCTTATACTTGGCATTATCGATCTTCACATCACCGGCACAGATTACCAGAACCGGTACATCGTTTACCATAAAAGAGAGCGATTTCGCGATACGTGCCGGTTCGCATCCAAGGGCATGCGCCGCCAACTCCACAGTCGCGCTGGACTCTTCCAGTTCGATGATTCTCCCCTCCATATCATACTGTTTAAAATATTCCCTTACCCGTTCGATTGCCATTGCTGTTTCTCCGTTTCTACACTGTTTTTATGTAAACATCTGCATCACGTTCTGCACGCTCTGCGTCATCAGATAAAGTGCCTTCATAGGCAGTCCGCAGACCGAGACGGATTTTCCTTTCTTGCAGTCTGCAATCGCCTTTGCCACCACACATTCCGTCTTCATCATCGTCATTTTTTTCAGACCGTTTATACGTGAAAGATCCCCGTAAGCGTGTTCCAGAAAAGGCGTATTGACAGGGCCGGGACAGACCGCCATCACAC
>CAMWMS010000253.1 GCA_947175435.1 uncultured Lachnospiraceae bacterium
CGGCGTCTGCTGCTCCGGCTGCGTATCCAGACTCTGCGGCGTCTGCTGCTCCGGCGGCAGGATCAGATTCTACGTTTTCTGATGCTTCGGCGGTCAGATCATTCTCTTCTTCATTTGTCTGCATAGCTGTATGGCCGCTCTCCTCAGACGTCACATCATCCTGAACGTCCTCCTGCGGCTCCTGTTTTGCATAGTAGCTGCCATCATCTTCCGGAAGATCCTCGAAAGAATCCACCATACCATCTTCCTCACTTACTTTCTCTACTGCGCCCGCCTCATATCTGTCACGGTCAGATAACTGCAATTCCTCCAGCGTCCATATAACAGAGAAATTCTCGTACACCTTGGTGTCCATATCCGCCAGCTTATTATTGACATAGATATTCATCTCATGATTGATGATTACATCCATAAACTCTGCGACTTGGCGCACCGTATAGAAGTTTAAGATCTCGATGGAATCATTCTCCTTAATCGAGTAATATCCGGACTGCAGTTCTCCGTTGACGCTGGCAAATTTAGGCAGATCAATTTTCTTGTCATTGACTTCCACCCACATAGTGGTGCCAAATTCAGGCAATTGGTTAATCTCGAGCTGTGCCGGGGCTCCTGCCGTGGACTCCTTCACCCTGATCTGATCATTGGCATGAACCGGTGTATAGATATCCGCCTCGTTACCGTTCACGGTGATCACTGCCGCCTCTCCGAGCGTCCCTCGGGTAATACGCGGCTTGCCGTTCACCACATAATTTAATTCCTTACCGCGTTTCGGAAACAGTCCGTCATTGGCAAATTCCGCCTGCATTGCCGCGTCAACCACCGCGACCTTATTATTATCATATATTTTGATTCGCTGATCGTTAAAATAAACGAAGATAAAGTTATTGCTCTGTTCATAGTAACTTAAGCAAATCCCGATCGGCGTCACCATCAGAGAATCTTTTCTGGCGTCCGCTTCCAGAAACTCTATGTTCAGCATAACCTCTTCACCGCGAACCGCCACTCTTTCTCTTTGAATCCCCAGTTTATCGGCCAACGCTGCCGTGTAACCCGGAAGTCTGCCGCCGCCGCCCACAACAAATACCGCGCTGACTGATTTATCACCGTTTAACTCCTTGATTTTGTCCGCCACCTGTCCGGTCATATCCGAAATCGCCGCCGCAGTCACTTCCCCGATTTCCTCGGCTGATATCGTCTGCGAAAGCCCCATGATATCCTTATACTCTATCTTCTCTTTAACTCCGGTCTCCCTCTTAATCTGCTCCGCTGTAGCAAAGTCAACCAGACAATGCCTCGCCACTACCTCCGTTAGGCTGTCTCCCGCAATCGGAATCATGCCGTAGGCAATGATACTGCCATCCTTCGTAACGGAAATGTCGGAAGTTCCCGCACCCACATCCACCAGCGCGATATTCAGCATGCGATACATATCCGGAATCGCTACCTGAATCGCGGCAATCGGCTCCAATGTCAGATTTAGCACTTCGAGCCCTGCCTGTCCTACTGCCTTATACAAACCGTCCACAACATCTTCAGGAAGAAAAGTAGCTATAATATCCGCTCCGATCGTCTTCGCCCGATGTCCCTCCAGATTCCCCATTGTGTAACCGTTCATATAATAACGCACCACGGAATATCCTACGCAGTAGAACTTTACTTCCGTATCGTTACTTTCTAAAAATTCTTCATAGGCTTTCTCTACACCCATGGAGTCCAGAGCATAAATATCCTCTCCGTTTACTTCCCTGTCTCCGTCAAGCTCCGTATCCACTCTGACCGTCACTGTCCTGAGCACACGACCGGCTGCCGCAATGCACACATCCTTAAGCGGTCTTCCGATCCGCTCCTCCAATTCGGTCTTGACTTCGCTTATTGTTTCTCCCACTTTATAGATATCATGAATCTGCCCATCCAGCATAGCCCTCGTACCATGCTCTCTGATACTCTGCGTGACTACATAGAACTTCCCGCCCATACGATATCCTACCGTACCTACGATACTCCTCGTTCCAATATCCAAACCAAATACTAATTGTCCCGGAAATTTCATTGCTTCTGACACAGGTCTTCCCCCAATTTCTCATCAATTTGTTTATATACATCGTCCAGTGTCCCACTGTTATCAATTACTACCGGACATTGCCTCAAAAAAACTTCTTCCGATAACTGTCCCCGCATAATACTGTCGATCTTTTCATCCGAATATCCTCTGGATGTCCTCAGCCTGTCTCTCCTGACCTGTTCATCCGTATGGATATACCACATTTCATCGACTATTGCCTTGTAACCGTTCTCAAGCAAAAGCGCCGCCTCTATGAACAGATAATCGATCCCACTGTTCTCTCTCTCCTTGGCGATTGCCTCCGTGATATATTCCTTCACCGCAGGATGCACGATCTCATTGATCTGAATCAACAGTTTTTCGTCTGCAAAAATCCTTGCTGCCATCTTTGCCCTGTCGATCCTGCCCTCTTCTGTCAGAACTTCCGATCCCAGTACCGATACGATCGGCTTATAGCAGCTCCCCTGCGGTTCCTCCAGTTCATGCGCCACCCGGTCCGACATAATAATTCGGCATCGTGTATGTTCTTCGAGATAGGAAAGTATCTGTGACTTTCCCGCCCCTACGCCGCCTGTGATCCCTATTACTTTCATTTCATGCCGCCTCTATATCAATATCTATTTTGCTTCATACCAGTCGCTTCCCGTATGCATATCGATTTCCAGCGCTACAGACAACTCGGCCGCATGCTGCATCTCCTCATCCAAGATACGGCATACCTGAGCCTCCTCCTCCGCCAGTGTCTCGATTAACAACTCATCATGCACCTGCAGGATCATTCTGGATTGCAGATTCTCCCTGTGCATCCTCTCCCAGACACGGATCATGGCAATCTTCATGATATCTGCTGCTGTACCCTGAATTGGTGAGTTCATGGCAACCCGCTCCCCGAACGAGCGCTGCATGAAATTTCCCGACGACAATTCCGGAATCGGACGCCTGCGTCCGTACATGGTGGTCACATAACCGTTTCTCTTTGCGTTCTCCACTGTAGTATCAAGAAATCTCTTCACTTCCGGATAAGTCTCGAAATACTGCTCGATATACTCTGCGGCTTCCTTCTTGGAAATACTCAGATCCTGACTTAATCCGAAGGAACTGATGCCGTAAACAATACCGAAATTAACCGCTTTGGCATTGCGTCTCTGTAAATCCGTCACCTCTTCAAAGGGCGTATGGAACACTTTAGAAGCCGTGATCCGGTGAATATCCTCATCCATCTTATACGCCTCGATCAACTGTTTATCACCGGACATATGCGCCAGCACCCTAAGCTCAATCTGGGAGTAATCCGCATCCACAAACAAATAACCTTCCATCGGCACGAATACCTTGCGTATTCTGCGTCCCAATTCCATTCTCATAGGAATGTTTTGTAAGTTCGGCTCTGTAGAGCTGATCCGCCCCGTTGCCGTAATCGTCTGATTAAATGTAGAATGAATCCTGCCGCCTTCATCAATATAGGCG
>CAMWMS010000254.1 GCA_947175435.1 uncultured Lachnospiraceae bacterium
ATGCAGTATTTCACCCGAATATCTATCATGAGGAGAAGATCTTCCGGCAGGAGGGCTGGCATTACGAGATGGAGAATCCGGAGGATGATCTGACTATCAACGGCGTTGTATACAGTGAGATGAAGGGAGCCTATTCCTCGCCCGACGATGTGCTATGGCGGGAGATCATGAATTCCCTCTATCCGCATACGGCATACTCCGTAGAGTCCGGCGGTGATCCGGACGTAATCCCTCAGCTTACCTATGAAGAGTTTCTGGCTTTTCACAGGAAATATTATCATCCGTCCAACAGCTATATCTATTTGTACGGCGATATGGATATGGTTGAAAGATTACAATATATTGACCAGGAATATCTCTCCAAATATGAGGCGCTGGGAGTAGATTCAGAGCTGGAGGCGGAGCCGCCTTTTACGGAGACATTGACGATTGAGAAAGAATATCCGATTATGGAGAGCGAATCGGAGCAGGATAATACCTATATTGCATACAATATTTCTCTGGGAGAACAGCCGGACAGGAAGTTCTGTTATGCCGCCTCCACTCTCGTGGATGTACTGTGCATGATGCCCGGTGCGCCTATCAAGCAGGCGCTTTTAGATGCAGGGATCGGTACGGATTTGAATTATGCCTTTGACACGAGCGTGAAGCAGCCGTATTTTTCAATGGTTGCCAAGAATGCCAATGCGGAGCAGAAAGACGAGATGATCCGTGTAGTGGATGAGACGCTGGCACATCTGTGCGAGAAAGGTTTGGACAAAAAGGCGATTAAAGCCAGCCTGAACAACAGTGAATTTAAATACAGAGAGGCGGATTTCGGTTCTTATCCGAAAGGGCTGATGTATGGTCTGCAGATGCTGGACACATGGCTTTATGACGATAACAAGCCTTTTGTAAACGTGGAATTGTTAGATACCTATAAAGAGCTGAAGCAGGCGGTTGACACATCCTATTATGAGGATCTGGTGAGGGAGCATCTGCTCCATAATCCTCACAAGAGCGTAGTGGTGGTGAAGCCCGTAAAGGGATTGACCGGCAGAAAAGAAAAGAAACTGGCGGAAGAACTGGCGAAGAAGAAAGCCGCTATGAGTAAGGAAGAGATCGCAAATATTGTCAGGGAGACAGAAGCCTTAAAGCAGTATCAGGAAGAACCAAGCAGACGGGAAGACTTAGAGAAGATTCCGCTGCTTTCCAGAGAGGATATGAAGAAGGAGGCAGCGCCTTATTATAACGAGGAGAAGAAGGTAGACGATACGGTGTTGTTGTATCATGACATTTTTACCAACGGCATCGGATATCTGCGGTTTATGTTTGATTTGCGGCAGGTACCGGAGGAGTTGTTCCCTTATGTGGGAATCCTGAAGACGATCCTTGGTCTGGTGAGTACGGAAAACTACAGTTACAGCGAGCTGTACAGTGAGATCAATCTGCTGACCGGTGGGATTGCACCTGCGGTCAATACCTATACGGACGCAGAAGATCTGTCAAAGTATACGGCGACGCTGGATTTAAAGGTCAAGGTGCTGTATGAAAATCTTCCCCAGGCATTTGCGCTGGCACAGGAGATTCTGACACGTTCCGATTACACGGACACGAAGCGGCTCTATGAGCTGGTGGCGGAAGGACGTTCCTGTAAACAGGCGGATATGATGTCGGCAGGTCATACGCTGGCGGCCGGCAGGGCATTGTCGTATCTGTCGAAACCGGCTATGCTGCTGGAGCATATCAACGGCATTCCGTTTTATCAGCTTTTGGAAGATTTGGAGAACCATTTTGATGAGCGTAAGGAAGAGCTGAGTGATAAATTGCAGCAGGTGATCCGGTATATTTTCCGGCCGGAGAATCTGTTGGTGGATTATACGGCCGAGAAAGAAGGGCTTAATGGGATCGAGCCGCTTATTAGACAGTTAAAGAACAGTCTTTACAGTGACCCGGTGGAGTCTGCAGGGTATGATCCACAGCCCGTGCGAAAGAACGAGGGATTCATGACTTCCGCGCAGATTCAGTATGTATGCCGTGCAGGTAACTTTGAGAAGAAAGGTCTGCCTTATACCGGTGCGCTGAAAGTGCTTCGTGTACTGCTCGGATACGATTATCTCTGGACGCAGGTGCGTGTAAAAGGCGGCGCTTACGGCTGTATGTGCAGTTTCGGCAGATCTGGGGACAGCTATTTCGTATCCTACAGGGATCCGAATCTGAAAAATACGATCGATGTCTACGAGAAAGCGGCGGATTATATCGCCGGGTTTGAGGCGGACGAGCGGACGATGACCCAGTATATTATTGGTGCGGTGAGTGAAATGGATATGCCCATGACACCGGCAATGAAAGGCACTTATTCTCTTGCCGGCTATATGACCCATTATCCTTACGAGAAAGTGCAGCAGAACAGGGATGAACTGTTAGCCGCAGATACAGATACGATTCGTGGATTGTCCGAGTATATCCGGGCTTTCATAGATGAGGACTGTCTGTGTGTAGTGGGCAATGAGGAGCGCATTAAGGAGAACGGCGAGTTGTTTGCGCAGACAGAGTATTTATTCCATTAAGTGAAATTTATGCAACTTTTTCTTCCTGTGAAAGGTATTATAAGCAGAAACAGTTATATGAGACGAGCGTGTGATAAGCGAACGTCCATATGCGAAGGAAACAGATTGCAGATTACTGCAGGAAGCGGGAGGATGAGTATGAAGAAAAGATGTGTAATGAAAGTGTTACCAGTAGTGGCTATGATGTCGGTGTTACTGTCCGGATGCGGCAACAGCGGTACAAAGTTTGCTGCGGTGGCAAACGACACGGCTGCTGCCGAGACCGCGGCTTATGATTATGACGGCGGCTATATGCTAAGCAGCGGTGCGGTGGCAATGGCGGATGAGGCCGTCGAGTATGAGTATGATGATATGGCCGAACCGGCAGAGGAACCTGCAGAGCTGCAAAATGACGCGCTGGCAGGCAGGAAACTGATCAAGAATGTTAATATGAACGTGGAGACGGAACAGTTTGATGCACTGGTGCCGAACCTGCAGAATCAGGTCGCGGCACTGGGCGGCTACATAGAAGATATGTCAAGCTACAGCAGGAACGGGAATTATTCTTCTGACTATATCGGAACAAAGTATCTGCGTTACGCTAACATGACGGTGCGTATACCGCAGCAGAATCTGGACGCGTTCTTAAACGAGGTGGGCGAGCAGTCTAATATCGTGAGCCGTTCGGAGAGTGTAACTGATGTGACACTGCAATATGTAGATCTGGAGAGTCATAAGAAAGCGCTTACCACGGAGCAGGACAGGCTGCTGGAATTGATGGAGCAGGCACAGAGCGTGGAAGATATCATAACCATAGAGGGAAGACTTTCGGAAGTGCGTTATCAGATTGAGAGTATGGAGTCTCAGCTTCGCACCTATGATAATAAGATTGACTACAGCACCGTATATTTGTCAATTGATGAGGTAGAACGGTATACGCCCACTGAGGAGATTACTACAGGCGAGCGTGTGCGGACCGGCTTTATGGACAGTGTGAAGGG
>CAMWMS010000255.1 GCA_947175435.1 uncultured Lachnospiraceae bacterium
CCTCCTAAGTGGCGGAAAAGGTGGTAACGGCAACCAGCATTACGCCACCAGTACCATGCAGGCACCCAGATATGCCCAGCCGGGACAGCCGGCGCAGGAACTTGAGCTTATGCTGGAGCTTAAGGTGATCGCCGATGTGGGTCTGGTAGGATTCCCGAATGTGGGCAAATCCACATTTCTCTCCAAGGTGACAAACGCAAGACCGAAGATTGCCAATTACCATTTTACAACCCTGAATCCTAATCTTGGTGTGGTGGACTTAGAAGATGCGAAGGGATTCGTCATCGCAGACATTCCCGGACTCATTGAAGGCGCTTCTGAAGGAATCGGTCTTGGTCACGAATTCTTACGGCATATTGAGCGCACGAAACTGATCGTGCATATCGTAGATGCCGCATCCACGGAAGGCCGCGATCCGATTGAAGATATCTACGCCATCAACAAAGAACTGGCGACTTACAATGCGGAGATCGCCGAGCGTCCTCAAATTATTGCCGCCAATAAGATCGACATGATTTATACGGAGGATGATCCCGTAGCGAAGATCAGAGCGGAATTTGAGCCGAAGGGAATTCAGGTATACGCCATTTCCGCAATCAGCGGACAAGGGCTGCGAGAGCTTCTGTATGCAATTAACAATGCGCTTGAGAAGCTTGATTCCAAGCCGGTTATCTTTGAACAGGAATTCTTCCCGGAATATCATTTTAATACGGAAAACGATCCTTTTACCGTTATCTACGACGCGGAAGAGGATGCTTATGTGGTGGAAGGTCCAAGGATCGAGAAGATGCTGTCCTACACGAATCTGGAGTCCGAGAAAGGTTTCAAGTTCTTTCAGGACTTCTTAAAAGACAACGGCATTCTGGAACAGTTGGAGTCACTGGGAATCAGTGAGGGCGATACGGTGCGAATGTATGGTCTATCCTTCGATTACTATAAGTAATGCACCGGATATGATCCATAATATGAATTTACAACAGTTGAAAACAGAGGTATATTATGACAAGTAAACAGAGAGCATATTTAAAGAGTCTGGCAAGTACGTTAAATCCTATTTTCCAAGTAGGAAAATCCAGCCTGACACCGGAATTTACATCGGCAATTAATGAAGCGTTCAATACAAAAGAACTGATTAAGATCGCCGTGTTAAAAAACTGCATGGATGATCCCGGTGAGATCGCGCAGGTAATTGCGGAACGTACACATTCTCAAGTAGTGCAGGTGATCGGTAAGAAGATCGTACTTTACAAGCCGGACAAAAAAGACCCGAAAATCGTGCTGCCGAAGGAAAATCCTTCGAAGCAGGGAAATTGAACGATTGGCACAAAATAAAGTCCGGCACGGCGTTGCTGTACAGGAGGTAGATTTTGAGAAAAGTAGGAATCATGGGCGGTACTTTCAACCCGATTCATAACGGTCATCTGATGCTCGCACAGAAAGCACTTAAGCAGTTTGCGCTGGATGAGGTGCTTTTCATGCCATGCGGTGTGCCGTATATGAAGGCTGGCCAGAAGGTGGAAGACGGGCGGATACGTGCCGAAATGACGGCACTTGCGATCGAAGGGCAGCCCCGGTTTACACTGTCCGACATAGAGCTTACACAGACGGGCAATACTTACACTTATCAGACTCTTAAACGACTACGGGCGGAAAATCCCCAGACTGCATACTATTTCATTGTTGGTGCTGACAGTCTTTTTCACATGACGAATTGGGTTCATCCCGAGGAAATTTTCGCTGACTGCTGTATTCTGGCGGCCGTGCGGGATGGCAAGACGCCTGCAGACATGGAAGAACAGATTCGGGTTTTACAACAAGAATACCGTGCAGACATTCGCCTTCTGCAGACAGATTGCATGGATATTTCTTCTTCAGACATCCGACGAAAGATTGCGGCCGGAGAGTCCGTGGAGAAGGATGTGCCAGCATCTGTCAGATTATATATAGCACAGCAAGGTTTATATCGCGAAGAAGAACAGCCCGGAAAGGATTGATATACACATGAAGACAGCAGATCTGGCAAAACTCAGAAAAGAGATGGAGAAAACGCTGGAACCCAAGCGATATGAGCATACTTTGAGTGTGGCATATACGGCGGCTAATCTGGCCGCGGTACACGGTGTAGATATAGAAAAAGCGCTTGTAGCGGGTATGCTGCATGATTGCGCCAAGTGCTTAAGTTACAAAAAGCAGATGTCTCTTTGTGCCAAAAATCATATTGTACTCTCCGAAACAGAAGCACAGGAAGATTCTCCGCTCTTACATGCCAAAGCAGGCGGTGCTCTGGCAAAGCAGGAATACGGCATTACCGACGAAGACATTCTGAATGCGATATATTATCATACTACGGGCAGACCGCAGATGAGCCCTTTAGAACAAGTAATCTATATCGCGGACTATATTGAGCCCGGACGGAAACGTATGAAAAGAACCGCGGCTATTGAGGATCAATATATACAGAATCTCGCGGCAGCACGAAAACTGGCCTATCAGGACTTGAATGAAGCGTTATGCAGAATCTTACAGGATACGTTAACCCATCTGACACAGAAGGGCGGGAAAATAGATCCCATGACCAGAGAAACCTATGAATATTATAGGAAACTGTAATATGGCATTAAGTACGGCATGCAGGGTCTGCAAAACAATTTTCTATACACGATACAACAGAAAGAAAGGAAACAACAATTTATGGATAGTAAAGAAATTGCAAAACTTGCCATCGCGGCATTGGAAGATAAAAAAGCGGAAGACATCAAGGTGATTGATATCAGCGAGGTATCTGTGATTGCGGATTATTTCATTATCGCGAACGGCACAAATAACAGCCAGATTCAGGCGCTTTCCGACAACGTAGAAGAGAAGCTCGGACAGGCGGGCGTTTCCTTAAGACAGATTGAAGGATATAATAATGCCAACTGGATACTCCTTGATTTCCATGATGTGATTATCCACATTTTTGATAAAGAAAATCGTTTATTTTACGATCTGGAACGCATTTGGAGAGACGGGAAACTTGTGGAAGATTTTTAAACATGGGATGAGATTTCCTATAAGTCTAAAAGGAGAAGCCGACATGCTGTAAAAAGCAATGCCGGCTTCCGTTCATTCGGACTGTTAAAATCCGTTGTGCATAAATAATTACGAATCGGTGCTTCTTGTCTCACCACCTGCATACATATAGAACGTGATGATATAAAGACCCGCGATACCGACTAACGCATAAATGATTCTTGAGAACCATGACATATTACCGAAAACAAATGCCACAAGGTCAAAACTGAAAAGACCGATCAACCCCCAGTTAATAGCACCGATAATGGCAATCGTCAGGGCAAGATAATCTAAACCTTTATTTTTCATGCTTTTTCCCCCTTTTTGAAAACGTGCAATCCCGTTAGTTCAAATCTCGATAGGCTAATTTTCGTGCCTTTGAAAGATTCTCGTCATAAACTTAAAATAGTAACTGCCGACTTTCGTTGACAGTTACTATTATTATGTCTTGCACCAAATATACTATACTGGAA
>CAMWMS010000256.1 GCA_947175435.1 uncultured Lachnospiraceae bacterium
CCGAGCCACACTCAGAGCATGAGGATGTTCTGACATACACAGCGGTGGTCTATTACGGCCACGGAGCGTCTCATGAATTGAACCGGGAGACGGTAGAACTTGAAGAAATGACACCGGAAGCGCTGGTAGATGCACTGGCAAAGCATAATATCGTATCGCTGGACACGAAAGTACTCTCTTTCGAGGAAGAACTGCAGGAAGAGCAGAAAGTTCTGCATTTGGATCTGTCTAAGGCGGCAGGCGAATATTTGAGAACCATGTCGAAAGAGGCGGAATGCATAATCGTAGCTTCGATTGTCAATACGTTTCTGGAGAATTATGAAGCCGATGCCATTTATCTTAAGGTAGAGGGCGAGACGCTTGTCACGTCCCATACAGAGTATACGGAGGCGGTCGGTCAGTGTACGGTCGATGAGCTGATGAGTTTGGTCATGACATCCGATAAGGATGAGGTGCAGAGCAAACTTCCGTTGATACAGGAGAAGAAATAGAAATTAAAGAAAGAAGGAAAAACCATGGCTGACATCAGTGCCAGAGAAAAGCTTATTTTTGATATTGCGCAGACGGAATGGGAACTGTTTCAACAGGTCTATAATACCGGCGGCAGGGCTTCCTGTCAGGATGATCCGGATACATTCTTTAAGATGCGCATGAGCCAATGGATGGTTTATTCCGATGAAGTGCTGAACAGCTATCTGGAGGATTGCAGGACGGCTTATGATGCGGGCAGGAATCTCGTGTTTGAGAAATACGGGAGGATGATGGAGAGTACTTTCCCGGAGGAGTACGAGGAGATCAAGGAGCACCTGCCGGATGTGTCTGATAAGAAGGAGCTGGTGGAGAAGATCGTACAGATCAATCTGGAATGGGATGCCGCCATGCTGCGGGATTATCCGAATCTGCGGAACCGGGGAAGGGTGCTTACCACGGCGGAGGACGGTATTATGGCCGGGTCGTCCATGGAGAGTTATCTAAGGGGTGAACTCCTGACATATTCCATGCATACACTGGAGCTGATCTATCGGGAGACTCTGGAGGCGTATGAGAAAGGCGAGAGCCTTTTGAAACAGACTATCGCCAACGAGACTTTGTTCTATGGGTACAGTTCTCTTGAGGAAGCGGAAGAGAAACACGGAAATTAGAAATGCAGGCGTCTGCGCACTTCGTTGCGCAGGCGTTTTTTTGCGAGGATCGTGATCAGTGCAATATCGATGATCACGCATACTGTCAATACCACAGCCGACCATGTGATGCGGTATGGAAGTAGCAGAACATGTCGGATCAGCAGTTCAAGAGCCACGCAGAAGACAGGTATCTCGATAAAGATACAGAGTGAGCAGGGTAGGATCGTGAGCGGATGGAGCTTTGCCAGCAGAGGATAAAATTCCGCCAGTATGGACAGAATCACTACGATGGGCAGTCCGACCTGCCAGAACCATATGTCCGAGTCGGTGAGAAATGTGATCAGGAACAGATAGACCGCCACTGCGGCACCGTCGGCGAGCAGAGACAGATAGATCGGTGTCTTGCTGTAGAAAATTGCCGGAAAACTGAATACAAACAGGCACATGCAGCTTCCGATCACCAGAAGAGACCAGAGAGAGGCATCGAATACGAGAAGGTTTAACAGCAGGCAGGTCACACTTGTGGCAGATAATACGACCGAGATCAGAATGCCAAGATCCTTGCGTTTTACGACTTCGACTTGACCCTTATCGGTGGGATAGGGAGAAGCCGGATGTTCTTTGCCCAGTTCTTTGGGATTTATAACAGGAGTGTGGCAGAGCGGGCATTCCTTCAAAGAGGCTTCCAGCTCCACACCGCAGTTTACACAATAAGACATAAGTGTTCCTCGTTCTTTCAATTATTATAGTCGTCCGAGCGGTTACTTTCGATTTTGACATGGATTCCGTCCTGCACCAGTTTGCGGAAGAAGTAGCGTTCCACATCGGCTTCCACGATGCTGCTTGCGAAGTTGATCGTGAGGATATCATCAAAGCTGATGATGGCGCAGTTGGTGCGGGAGGAAAAAGGTTGTCCCATATAGATGTCGAAACGTTCGATATAGGGCTTCATATCCGCAGGCACGTGCAGGGCACCCATATTGGTAAGACCGGCGGATGAATTTTTATCCTGTACTTTTGTATAAAAGGTTCGCACCACGAAATCCTTGATAAAAAGCGGCACGACGCGGATCACGGGATTACGTTGTGTAGCGGCGTTGGTAGTGATGTCGCCCCGCAGCATATTCCTGTTTATATAATAACGCATGTAATTTCGTACATGCTCCACGATTTCCTCAAAGGTATAATCTCCCAGTCTGGGATCAACGAAGGGATAGACCATCGTGATAAAGTTGCGCAGTGTCTTGGACGGGAAGAAACGTCGCAGGTTGACCGGCATGGCAATGCGCACCGGGCGCAGACGGATATGGAAGTCGTTGTTCTGTTTCTGCAGCAGGGCGTAGAGCAGAACCGAATTCAGATATTCCGTGATGCTGGCATTATACTGTTTGGCAACAGCCATAACCTCGCGCACGGACATGATTCCGTCGATGATGTTTAAAGTATAGAAGGGTTCTTTAGTTCCTCTTACGCGGTAGGTTTTCTCCGCCGGACGGGGTGGGCATACCTGCGCGTGTGCATAGCGCATATAGGCATCTTCCAACTCTTCCGGATCCGGTTCTTCCGTGATATCCAGCACGAATCCTTCCGGCTTCACGGCATGTCCGAGCAGTCCGAGATAGGTGGCGGTCAGCGTCTGCAACAGGCACATGCCGCCGGTTCCGTCGCCGAGACAGTGATGCGCTTCCAGTGCAATGCGGTTACCGTAATAGTATACCCTAATAAGGTAACGACTGTTACCTTTAAAGGGCATGGGCATACAAGGGTTCTTGATATCTTCCTTGACATAGGGACCGGGTCTGTTGTTGGGTTCTAAGTAACGCCAGAACAATCCCTTGCGGATCGCCACCTTATAAGTGGGAAAGCGGGGAAGCGCCATGTTTAGCGCCTGTTGCAACAGTTCCGGATCGATCGCTTCTTTGAGAACGACGGACAGACGATAGACTGAGGAAAAGTCGCGCCGCTGCAAAGTCGGATAGACGATGGCGGACAGATCCAGTTTATACCAGACATCTTTTTTTGCTTTGATATTTTGTTTTGATATTCTGTTTAGCGTGGTCTGTTTTCTGGCCATAATTATGTCGAAATCCTCTTGCTTTTTCGGTCGATTCAGTGTAACGTTAGCCGTGAGATGTCTATATTTGTGTTATAGAAATTTCTAATGTCGTTAACTATAGATTCACAATAGACAGAAGCTCAATTCGGTATATATTAGATATCATATCATATATATGGGAGTTTATGTTAAAATTCTGTTATATTTATGCATTTGGACTTGAAAAAGCGTTACTATTCATACCCACGCCACAGCCTAAGCTCAGAGGGGAGTTAATATCTGAAGGAACCCCTCAAAAAGCGTCGGCACTT
>CAMWMS010000257.1 GCA_947175435.1 uncultured Lachnospiraceae bacterium
CTTAGAGTGGGCGGGACAGATGACTATTATACGATCTATGAGTATTATGACGACTGAACGGGAATGTTGAGCATCACGGATAAGGTATTCCTGATTCAGATCTACACGGGCGAGGCGGCGCAGCTTGGATATGACGATAAGGGAGAATTTATGGCGGTTCCCATATAAGTCTGTTATATGCGGTGATTTGAGTTAAAATCTGGTATTAACAGAAAAGAGTTGCAAAAACAAAGAAGTTCTTTTATCATAAGTAAGGTGCGTGCTTAATTCTGTATATTTGTAACTGTTCAGAAGGTGCTTACGCGAGGTGTTTTTGTGAGTGAAGCGTAAGCGGAAGTCACAGAAAACCCGAGGTAGACATGCGCGAAATTATGCAGAGTGCATAATTTCTGTGCATCTTCGTAACTGTGAAGAACAGGGTTCTGAACAGTTACGCATATTTATACAGTGGATAGGCATATCATGTAATCCGGGTGCGTATTGGATAAACAGGGATATCAGTTTAGGAGGAAAAGTAACAATGTACAAGATATTGAAAGCTGAAGAACTTACTACGAACATCTATCTGATGGACGTTGAAGCTCCACGGGTTGCGAAGGCCTGTCAACCGGGACAGTTCGTAATCGTCAGAATGGATGAGGACAGCGAGCGCATTCCGCTGACCATATGCGATTATGACAGGACAGTGGGTACGATCACAATTGTGGTACAGGTGGTAGGTGCGGCGACAGAGAAGATGCGGAACCTTAAGACCGGCGACAGCTTCCACGATTTTGTGGGACCGCTGGGATGTCCTTCCGAATTTGTGGAAGAAGAGATAGAGAGTCTGCGTCAAAAGAAAATTTTGTTTGTGGCGGGCGGGCTTGGTACAGCACCGGTATATCCGCAGGTGAAATGGCTGCATGCGCATGGAATAGAGGCAGATGTGATCGTAGGCGCAAAGACGAAAGATCTGCTGATTATGGAAGAAGAGATGAAGGCGGTTGCAGGGAATCTCTATATCACGACGGATGACGGTTCTTATGGCAGAAGCGGCATGGTGACGAAGGTGATCGACGACCTGATCACGGAAGAAGGCAAGAGCTATGATGTATGTGTAGCCATCGGCCCCATGATTATGATGAAATTCGTATGTCTTACGACTAAGAAATATGATCTGCCCACGATAGTAAGTATGAACCCGATCATGGTGGACGGAACCGGTATGTGTGGTGCATGTCGTCTGACAGTGGATGGGGAGGTCAAGTTTGCTTGTGTGGACGGTCCGGAATTTGACGGACATAAAGTAGATTTTGATCAGGCAATGAAACGCCAGCAGATCTATAAGACGAAAGAAGGAAGAGCATTCTTAAAGGCACAAGAGGGTAATACCCATCATGGCGGATGCGGAAATTGCGGAGGAGAGGAATAATGGAAGCAGATGTATTAAAGAAAGTACCCGTCCGTGAACAGGATGCCAAGGTACGTGCAACAAATTTTGAGGAAGTATGTCTGGGATATGATAAAGAGGAAGCAATGTGCGAGGCGACCCGCTGTATCAACTGTAAGAATGCACAGTGCATCAAGGGCTGCCCTGTAGCAATCAATATACCCGGATTTATCGAGAAAGTAAAAGAGGGAGATATTGCTGCGGCATATCAGATTATTAGTGAATCTTCCGCACTTCCGGCGGTATGCGGACGTGTCTGCCCGCAGGAAAGCCAATGTGAAGGTAAATGTATCCGCGGTATCAAAGGTGAGCCTATCTCTATCGGTAAACTGGAGCGTTTTGTGGCTGACTGGGCGCGGGAGAATGGTGTTAAGCCCGAAGGTGCGAAGGAGAAGAAAGGCAAGAAGGTGGCGGTGATTGGTTCCGGTCCGTCCGGGCTGACCTGTGCAGGAGATCTGGCTAAGATGGGCTATGATGTCACCATCTTTGAAGCGCTGCATGAGGCAGGCGGCGTACTTGTGTATGGCATTCCTGAATTCCGACTTCCGAAGAAGGATGTGGTTGCCAAAGAAATCGAGAATGTACAGTCTCTGGGTGTTAAGATCGAGACGAATGTAGTGGTGGGTAAATCCATCACAATAGATGAGCTTCTGGAGGAAGAAGGATTCGATGCCGTATTTATCGGTTCGGGAGCCGGTCTGCCGAAATTTATGGGAATTCCCGGCGAACAGGCAAACGGCGTATTCTCCGCCAACGAATATCTGACAAGAAGTAATCTGATGAAGGCATTTGACGAGGAATCCAATACGCCTATCATGAGAGGCAAGAAGGTAGCGGTCGTAGGTGGCGGTAACGTGGCGATGGATGCCGCAAGAACAGCGCTTCGTCTCGGCGCGGAGGTGCATATTGTATACCGCAGAAGCGAAGAAGAACTTCCGGCCCGTGTGGAAGAAGTACATCATGCCAAGGAGGAAGGAATTATCTTTGATCTGCTTACCAACCCGACGGAGATCCTCGAGGATGAGAACGGATGGGTGTGCGGTATCAAGTGTGTACGGATGGAGTTGGGAGAGCCTGACGCCTCCGGCAGAAGACGTCCCGTAGTGATCGAAGGTTCCGAGTTTACAATGGAAGTGGATACGGTTATTATGTCTCTCGGTACATCACCGAATCCGCTTATATCTTCCACCACGAAAGGTTTGGAAGTCAATAAATATAAATGTATCGTTGCAGAGGAAGAGTTCGGTAAGACGAGCAAAGAAGGTGTCTACGCGGGCGGCGATGCTGTGACGGGAGCTGCGACCGTGATACTTGCCATGGGGGCGGGTAAAGCGGCGGCAAAAGGGATTGATGAGTATTTGTCCAAATAGAGCATGGATTGAGCTGTGGGGATTCCACAGCTTTATCTATATGGTACGCAGCGATAAAAGTTAATATCTACGGAGCCGCGCTTTCGCTCCGCAAAAAGCGTAGCGGACACTAAACTCGTGAAAAACCTCGTTAAGTGCCGACGCTTTTTGAGGGGCCCCTTAAGATATTAACTTTCATCGCTGCTTAGGTATTGAGTTAGATTATGTTTGAACAGTGTCAAAAATAAGTAAGCAAATCTATAACTGTTCAGAAGGTGCTTCGTAACTGTGAAGAACAAGGGTTCTAAATAGTTACGAAAATCTTAATAATTTGCATAGTAGTTTATTAAGGAATGACAAGTATAATGGATGAGAAAGGATTAAGAAAATGGTAAATCATATTGTATTGTGGAACTTGAAGGCAGAGTTATCCGATCAGGAGAAAAAGGAAGCGGCGGAGCGTATTAAGAGAGAACTGGAAGGTGTAAAAGAGCAGGTGTCGGGCGTGGTGTCGCTGCAGGTGGTAACATCACCGCTTGTCTCAAGTAATAAGGATATCGGATTGATCTCGGTGTTTGAGAGCGAGGAGAATCTGCAGAACTATCAGGTGCACCCTGCACATGTTGCGGCTGCAAAATATATCGGAACTGTGACAGAGGGGAGAGTCTGCCTGGATTATTAAGAGAAAGGTAAGTGTGGCCTATGAA
>CAMWMS010000258.1 GCA_947175435.1 uncultured Lachnospiraceae bacterium
CGGCAATCTTTTGATCGGCCCCACCGCAGTCGATGTGGAAGATAAGGAAGGGATCAACACTACCGCGGAAGGATTGGCACAAGTGCTTGAGAAAGCGGGCATGAGTGTCAGAAACATTCCGACGCGTCAGGTCATTACATCTTTTGCCGGACTGCGTGCCCACGAGGACGGGGATGATTTTATCATCGGGGAAGCGGAAGATGCACCGGGCTTTATAGACTGCGCGGGGATAGAGTCTCCGGGTATTGCAAGTTGTCCGGCGATCGGTGAGATGGCAGCGGAACTGATACGCGATAAGATGGGTCTTGCGGAGAAGACTGACTTTATCGCTGACAGACAGGGCATCAAGAATCCGAATACATTAAGCATGGAAGAGAGAAACGCTCTGATCAAAGAGAATCCCGCCTACGGCAACATCATCTGCCGTTGTGAGATGGTTACGGAGGGAGAGATCATCGACGCGATCAGAAGACCGCTGGGTGCGAAATCCTTAGACGGCGTGAAGCGCAGGACGAGAGCCGGGATGGGCAGATGTCAGTCCGGTTTCTGTGCGCCCAGAACGATGGAGATTCTGGCGAGGGAATGTGATATGAGCATGTTTGATATCACAAAATCCGGCGGAGATTCTAAGCTGGTTGTCGGTACAAATAAGGACACGGTATAGGGACATGGAGGATAAGATGAAAAATTATGATATTGTGATCGTCGGCGGAGGCCCGGCGGGACTTGCGGCCGCCGTTTCTGCCAGACAGAGCGGAATAGAAAGCATTATAATCTTAGAGAGGGACAAAGAACTGGGCGGTATCCTGAACCAGTGTATTCATAACGGTTTCGGTCTGCACACCTTCAAAGAAGAGCTCACGGGACCGGAATATGCGGACAGGTTTATTGCGCAGGTGAAAGAATTGGGGATAGAGTATAAACTGAACACGATGGTGCTGGACATCGGGCAGGATAAGACTGTGACGGCGATGAACCGGGAAGACGGAATGTTCGGGATTCAGGCGAAAGCGGTAGTTCTGGCAATGGGATGTCGGGAAAGACCCAGAGGCGCGCTCAATATACCGGGTTATCGCCCTGCGGGAATCTACTCTGCCGGCACGGCGCAGAGACTGGTGAATATGGAAGGGTACATGCCCGGCAGGGAAGTGGTCATTCTCGGTTCCGGTGATATCGGGCTGATTATGGCGAGAAGAATGACCTTAGAGGGCGCTAAAGTGAAAGTCGTTGCGGAACTTATGCCCTATTCCGGCGGGCTTAAGAGAAATATCGTGCAGTGCCTGGACGACTACGGCATCCCCTTGAAACTAAGTCATACGGTGGTAGATATCAAGGGAAAAGAGCGGGTAGAGGGCATAACGCTGGCACAAGTAGATGAGAAAAATAAACCCATTCCGGGGACGGAAGAATTCTATTCCTGTGATACACTCTTACTGTCGGTTGGGCTGATACCGGAGAATGAGTTATCCCGCGGCATGGGTGTGGCGATCAATCCGGTTACTTCCGGACCGAAGGTAAACGAGAGTCTTGAGACGAATCTGGAAGGCGTTTTCGCCTGTGGTAATGTGCTCCACGTGCATGATCTTGTGGATTTCGTATCGGAGGAAGCGTCGGCGGCAGGCAGGAACGCGGCGGCCTATGTAAAAGGGTCAAGCGCAGCGGATGCCGCTCCGGAGACGGAAATCTGTCTGAATCCGACGGCGGGCGTCAGATATACGGTTCCGTCAACGATCCGCGTGGCTCGTATGGAGGATAATCTGACCGTGCGTTTCCGTGTCGGCGGTGTGTATAAGAATTGCTTTGTCAGTGTCTACTTTGATGACGAGAGAGTGATCCACAGGAAGCGGCAGGTGCTTGCGCCGGGTGAAATGGAAGAAGTGAAGCTGACAAAAGAGCAGCTTTTACAGTATCCGAAACTGGAACAGATTACGTTTAAGATCGAGGAAGAGTAGCTCGAAAGAGTATATTAAAATAATATGTGAAGAAATGAGGAATAATATGGAAGTCAGAAATTTAATCTGTATTAACTGCCCGATGGGATGCCCCCTGACTGTTGAGATGGATGGGGACGAGGTAATCAGCGTAAGCGGCAATACATGTAAAAGAGGCGATACTTACGGCCGTAAGGAAGTTACGAATCCAACCAGAATCGTGACCTCGACGGTGAAAGTAGCCGGAGGCGAGGCGGATATGGTATCCGTCAAGACGAAGCAGGACATCCCGAAAGGGAAGATATTTGAGTGTGTCAAGGCACTGAAAGACGTGGAGGTGCAGGCACCGGTTCACATAGGGGATGTGATCGTTTCCGATGTGGCGGGTACGGGCGTCGATATTGTTGCCACGAGAAATGTCGTGTAATGAAACGGAACTTTTTCTGAGGAAAGCAGGGTGTGATGTCAGAACAGGATTTTTTCAGAAATGCATTGTCCGACTTTACTTTTGAATCTGCCAGTGGTGGTGCAATCCGCCATCTGGCAGATTTGGGATATACCGTCAAGCAGATCAGCGAGAAGCTGACCTATCCGACGCCTTACGAGAGAGTGCGTGCGGCGGTCTGGCAGAGGCTGCTTGACACGAAAGTGGTGCTCACCCAGGAGCCGGGCAGCGGGAACGGGCAAAGAAAGGCAGAATATACGATAGAACATGATAAATACGGCAGAACCAGCTTTCGGCTTGCGCAAGCCGGGGGAAAAGATGCGGAAGTAATCCAATGGAAAGAAAGAACTTATCGTAGAGAAAGGGACGGAAAGCCGGCAGAGTATCTGGCTGGGCTGACTGACCGAAACGGCTGTGAGAATGCGTATCTTTCCTGCGACTTCGGATTGTGGAGCAGGAGTGATACGGAGAAGTTTAAGGCGGCGATGCAGACCTTAAATGAGCGTCAGAGAGAATATATCACGGGGCTTCCCTGGGAAAACCGGGTCTGCTATCACAGACTGGACCAACGGATGCGGGAAATTGCGGTGAAATTGTACGAGGCAGGGCAGTATGAAGGCACCTGCTTTTTGTTGAAGACGGCGGAGAGAATCAGGATCGAGTAGATTGAACCGCAGAAGGAGACCGGGAAGAGATGAATGAGAAAATTCTGGTGGTAGATGATGAGGAAGAGATTGCCGATCTGCTGGACGTCTATCTGAAAAGCCACGGATATACGGTATATAAGTTTTATAACGGGACGCAGGCGCTGCAGTGCATAGCGGAAACAGAAATAGACCTTGCTGTTTTAGATATTATGCTGCCGGACATTGACGGTATTCAAATCTGCCGGAAAATCAGAGAACAGTACTATTTTCCCATTATCATGCTTACGGCTAAAGATGAGGACACAGATAAGATAACAGGATTGACGGTCGGCGCAGACGATTATATTACCAAACCTTTTAATCCGCTGGAGGTGGTAGCCAGAGTTAAGACACAATTGCGCCGGTATATGCATTACAATCATTCTGCACCGGGGCAGGTGACGGAAGGCAATGAATATGAT
>CAMWMS010000259.1 GCA_947175435.1 uncultured Lachnospiraceae bacterium
GCCAGATGGTACTTGCCGATATAATTTTCCTCGTAGATACCGCCACCCGCCCCAAACTCTTCCATGCTGCCGTAGATTCCCTGATCAAGCCAAAGCTCCAGAATATAGATTCCATTTTCCGTCTCCAGCTCTTTCTGGCAAAGGCGGTACTCATTCAATTCCCTTGGGCTATCCTCTGTAATATCACCGAGCTCATCGCTGCCCTGCTCCCGTTCGTCTGCTTTGCGCTCCCGGTCCTCATCCTCTGCTGCTTCTTCCTTACCGTTTACATCCTCTTCAATTTCCTGTCTGTCCCCAGCCTCAGCGGCTTGTTCCGCTTTTTCTGCCACTGTCTGCGTTTCTTCCCAGGTGTCCGCTTCTTCTGAGCCGCATCCGCCTAATGCCACTGCTGCTGCCATAAGAAACACCATATTTCTCATTCTTGTCTTTATCATTTTTTCCGACCGGTACATTATCAAATTCCTCACCATCTATGTCAATTCCGCCGTTGCCTTATTTGTTTCCTTCACTCATTTTGTCAACATGCCATGATGTTCCTCCATATAACCTCCGAGCTGCGCGTTTTTGTATCCCAGCTTCTTAAACTTCTTTACAGCCTGTCCCGGTCTTTGTGTATAACTGCCTACAATATAAAACTGTGACGTTTTATCCGGAAATCTGCGAAGTATATTCTCTTCTGTAATTTTATCGATCGGACAGTTGATCGATCCGGAGATATGTCCGTTCTTATATTCGCTCTTCTCTCTACAGTCGATCAGGTATGCATTCTCCGATGTCCGAATTTTATTGATTGCTTTGTTCACTGTGATCTTTCTCGTAAATAGTCCCATATACATCTCCCTGTAATATTTCGACAATCTTGTTTTTTCTTGTGCTTAGTTTAATTATTATATCAAATTTCTGGTTCCTACTCCACTTATATGTGTGAATTTCACAAAGCTCTCAAACAGAAAGCCTGCTCTCATTCCACTTACGGAACAAAAACAGGCTTCCCTTTTGTTGTAATTCAGTTTTAAATCTGCTTCACTTCAGCGTTGGTCTCACTTATGCCACAGTTCAGCTTCCGTTCAATCTTACTTCTACTTCTCATTGATTACAGGCAGGAGCCAGTACTTCAGATCTTTCCTGATGATCTCGAACTTATAGGTTACGCTACCGCCGTAACGGGGCGCTAGGCTCTTAACCGTAACGCTTCCCTTGTTTTTACCCGAGGCGGTGTTCACACCGTATACAAGCGTATAATCTACTCCTTCCTCAAGAGAGGTGCTGCCGCCGTCTCCCGTATACTTCACTGTCACCTTGGGTCTGACCTGTCCGCCGATATATACAGCCGGATCAATCTTTACCTCCAGATTGGATTTCGTCAGTTTCTCCATGTAGATCTGCAGCGGCACTTCGATCTCTCCCTGCAGGGTATAAGCAGAACCTTCTTTCTCCTTAATGACTGCTACCAGTCTGATCTCATCCACAGGCCTCACGCCCGCTTTGGTATACGGTACAGTGATGGCGTTCATCGACTCAGCACGCGCCGCCCTGCTTATATCCGCCGCGCTGATCTTGAATTTCTTGCTGATCTTGCCGCTGTAGCCTGCCTCCGCCTTACCGGTAAATGTTATCGTGGTAGTGCACTTATTGATGTTCTTACTGTAGCTTACGGTATAGTCCCTGCCGTATACCAGCTTAGTCCCGTCAGTGTTCCATGTGAGGACAGCATTCTCATTCTGTACGATCGCCCTGCCTGTATAAGCTTGATCCAGCAGCCCGGTAACGGTGACCGTTCCGTTTGTAAATGCCTTGCCCTTGATGTTAAATGTCGCGGTCTTCTTTCCTACATACCCGTTCGTTCCCGTGACAACAATCTCCGCCTTGCCGACGCCGACATTGTTATTATAGTATACATAATAATCCTCATCCGGCTTCAGCACCGTACTGCCATAGGTCACCACGAATTCGTCATTCGCCGGTTTGAGCTTCTCTGCTGCTTTCAGCTCGATTCCCGAACCGGTATAAGGGATGTTTTTCAGGTCTTTCCCCAGCGTGATCTTCACGTTCTTCATCAGGTGTGCCTTATCCGCCACATAAACCATCCGGCTGATACTGCCCGTATAATTGCCTATACCTGTCACCGTCAGCATGAATTGTCCGGTATAATTAGCCGGTACCTTCGCGTCGCTATATGGATTAGTCTCTAACACAGGTTTACCGAAACCGTCATTGGCGAACAATGCCCGGAGTTCCAATTCATAATCCGTGCCCTCCTTCAGGTTCCTGGCGTATTTGAGCGACCCAAAAGGTTTCTGCGGCTTATTAGCCTTCACGAGCTGGTCGTTCACCTTAAGCGATACCCCTGCTGCCGAATTGAAATTCTCCCCAATTGGCGCCTTCTGGATATTGAAATTGATCTTAACGGTCTCCTTATAATTGCCCTTGCCTATGATCTCCACGTACGGAAGAGCAGGGTTAAATTCCTCACCCTTAAGCTCGCTGTTCTTATTCGCATTGATATAATTATAATACTTGATCGTGTAATCCTTGCCGGCCTTAAGCAGCGTATTTTCATCATATACGCTGACAGCAGGTTTCTGTGCTTTACCGGTATAATATACATCCGCGATCTCCTGTACCGCAAACTCACCATCGCTGCCTATTCCGAACCACTTCGCATAAAGCGTCAGGTCTGACTGCACGGTATCCGTCCCGAAATCCCATGCCTTCGTACAGGCTGTATCCTTGTACCAGCCGTCGAATCGGTATCCCTCCGCCGTCGGTTCCTCCGGGCTGTCGATCATGACACCCGCTTTTATGCTTTCAAGGGTCTGCGGCGCCGTCCCATGTCCCTGCACGTCGAATGTGACCTTATAAGTGCCGGGCTCTCTGTCGTCCGGCTCATCCGGATCATTAGGAATCCCCGCCACACTCCACCTCGCGTAAAGCGTGATATCCCCTGCGCTTCCCTTGTCGATCTGTGTCACCTGCTCATTAAATTCAGCGTCCTTATACCAGCCCTCAAACGTATAGCCATCCTTTACTGCATCCTTAAGTGTTATGGTCTCTGTTTCTGACGTATAGGTGCTTGGATTCGCGCTGTCGTTCGTGCCGCCGTTCAGCTCATAGGTAATCTTGTAAGTCCCTTCCGAATCCTCATAGCGATAACCACAATAATCACGCAAATCCGTCAATATCTCAGTGTAGCTTCTCTGTCCGAGATCAGCATGCTGCACACAGTTTTGCGAGTCAATATAGACGATGAAAGGGACGCCGGCTCCGTCACTAAACTGGGCAATGTCGACATAATCATAGAAACATCGCATATTCGTTTCACCTGTGTCATAACAGTAGGTAATCTCGTCACATCCGTAATCATTTTTAAATTGGACAACCAACTCCCTTGTCGCTTTTGCCGCTTCAATCGCATAGATATCTACACCGTTAAAATTTTCAATATGTTGGCTG
>CAMWMS010000260.1 GCA_947175435.1 uncultured Lachnospiraceae bacterium
CTTGAAAACAATCTCCGTGTAAAAACACGAAAGAGACAAAAAAACAGCCAGCCGTGCTGTGGGTGACAGTACGGATTGTACCGCCGGATTCCGTTGTTGCTTCTTTTTCTTTTTTCTTTTCTTCTTTTGTATACTCATAATGTCTTGTCATCGCCAACGCTTTAACTTGCGTTCTCCTTTTATACTGCTATTATACATGCCCCATGCATCATTCTTGCATCATCCTTGCATCATTTTTGCATCATTTTTCTTTTCGGTGTCAGTTCGTAAATGTGTTGGCAGCTACATGGATATCCCATACACTTCAAATCCAATTTACCCCGGCAGACTATTCTCCACACACAGCGCCCCATACCCCACTCTCGCATTCGGATACTCCGTCTCCCCTCTGATCGGCTTTGCTCCTCTCCTTAAGTACGCCTTCACCTTCTCCCCATACAGATACGGGTCATTCCCGTCCACAATCCCCCACTGCATCAACAGCGCCGCTGCCCCTGTCACAAAAGGCGTCGCAAAGGATGTCCCCGTGACCGGAGAATATCCCCCATCCCGATCAGGCGCCGTCACATTCACCCCCGGTGCCACCAGATCAGGTTTCACAAAGGAATCCGAAGTGCGGCTGTTGACCTGCTCCTGATACAGATAGCCTCTGCCCGAGAAATCCGCATAGGCTTCATAAACAGTATCATACGCTCCCACCGTAATTACTTTAGACGCGGTGGAGGGAATCGTCAACGTCACATCCGGAGTCGGCCGGACAAAACGGGTCTGCGCATTCCGCACCGTCCCTGACGGCAGATAAAAGGTATAATTACCCGTAACGGTCTTGATCGGCTCCAACAGGAAAGTCCATACACCGCTGTTCAGATACCTACTGCCCGCCGCCGGTAACAGATCAAAATAGATCTCCTGGCTGGTCAGATAGGGAGCCGGTTCACCGTTATACAGCAGAATCTGTGTCTGTTGCAACCGATAAGTCTGTTTACCCGGTCGGTCAGTGTCCATAATCAGATACTCCCCTGCCGGTGATAATAAAATGACCGCATACCGGTCTGTATATTCCTTCCAAAGCTGTATATTTACGCCGGTTTCATAGTTCCCCACTACTAATTCCACACGTGTCATATTCTGCATGACATCATTGTCAATCCCACCGATCAAACCGGTCAACGTTCTTCCGGACTGACCGCCACGGCTTCCCGCACCTAATCTACTGCCTGTACCTGCCGCGGCTCCTCCTGTCCCGGTCTGACCGGTCACTGCCACGCTGCCGCCCACATGCCCGCCGGACGCTCCTTCGTTTCCGCTGCCTACGCAGATCACACTGCGGCCGATCTCTGATACGTTATCCAGAAACCGCTCCAGCAAAGACGTCCCGTTATGCGCGCCGTAAGTATTCCCGAAACTCAGATTGATTGCTACCGGCCTCTGCAGCTCTATCGCCTTATTGACTGTATAGGTCAGTGCCCGCATTAGCTCCGTTGTCCTCGGAAAAGATTCCGCCCGAGGCGTCCCGAGCCGCACGATCAACAAATCGCTCTCCCTCGCCACACCCGCATAGGCTATACCACCTGTTCCGCCGCCGCCCGCAGCAATCCCTGCTACCGCCGTTCCGTGCCCTGTAGTATCAACGCTGGGAACGATCTGCTGTGCCTGCTCCCTGCTGCCTGTGGCAAGCGCCTCATTGATCTGTCCGCTGTCGAACTCTCTGTCTAACACCTGATCCCACAGATACAGGATTCTGGTCGTCCCGTCCGCCCTGCGAAAATCCTGATTCCAGTAGCTGATTCCCGAATCGATAACTGCCACCAGCACGCCTTTACCGGTAAGACTCCTGAACAACTGACTGTTCGGCGTATAGCAGGCGGCCGTATTTCCTGCCAGATCGGAGAAAAAGAGCCGCTTCGGTTTCTCCACGTACTCGATCTGCTCAGTCTCAGTAAGGATATCCATCTCCGATTCCGGCACCGTCAGAATCGCATAGCCCGCAATCAACTCCTCTACCACGATGCGCCTTAGTGTCAGCTCCTGCAGCGAACCATGATACTTTACAATCACTTCCCACGTCTTTTCCACCCTGTCAAATCCTACGTTCAATTCCAATGACCGCTCCCTTTCCGCTTCCGGCGTATCCAACGCCAGATTTAACAGGTTTTCATTCTTCTGAGAGTCCATACGAATCCTCCATGCCCATTTTCGCACCATTACTACTGTTATCATATGCAGCGGTGACTTCTGCTTTGCTTCACTCACAAAAACATCTCGCCAAGCGCTAACCATGAATAGTAACCCGAAATTGAAACGAAAGACCGTAAAACATGCTTTGACTCTCTTATCAGTTCATGCTAAGATAATTTATAACACCCATAACAGTTGGTTTCGAAATCACTTAAGCGAAGGAGGCACAGCATGCAGACACCTGCGGAAACAGACATCAACGTAATACATACTGTCCCACATGAGACATTGATCGATACCGCAGTTGCCTCTGACAGCTCCTCCCATGCACTCTCTTCCGATGATTCGATCAAGACCTATGACAATCTCTACGAGAAGAAGGATTTCGGCACACTGGACTACCCTGTGGGCGTTTACTATCTGGATCTGAGCCGGTCTTATATGAACCGAATCCGCTGGCACTGGCATGATGAGATGGAGATACTGATTATCAATGACGGTCGCGCCGAAGTCTCCACCGACGATGCATGCTACACTCTGGAACCCGGACAGGGAATTATCATTAACCAGAGTGTCTTGCACTCCATTCAGTCCATGGATCAGAATAACTGCACTTTCTATTCGATTGTATTCCATCCGGATTTTCTTTTCGGACACAAAAGCAGCTACCTGCATACGCAGTTTCTGCTTCCGATTCAGAATTTTCGACTGTTTAAGATGTTTCCATTAGATGAAAAAAATGCATGGCATGAGCGGATGCTGGATGCCATTAACGATGCCATCGCCGTCAACACAGCAAAACCCTTCGGCTACGAAATCGCAGCCAAAGGGCACCTATGTCGTTTCTGGTCAGAGCTGGTCGGACAGCTTCCGAATATAGAAACCGCACCGCCGCCCCACGTCTCCTTAGATGAGCAGCGTGTAAAACAGGCCATGCTCTATATTCGAACCCATCACGCCGAGTCAATCTCCTTAGATGAGATCGCCGGCAGCGTACATATCAGTAAGAGCGAATGCTGCCGCTGTTTTGCACGCACATTACAGATGACGCCTTTCGAATACCTGATGAGATATCGTATTCTCGAAGCGACTAAAAAGATGGCAGAGCTCTCGGACGCTCCTATGTCAATTGCCGACCTTGCCTTGTCCGTAGGTTTTAATAACACTAGCTATTTTAATAAATTATTCAAGAAATTTCTGGGCTGCCAGCCTACATATTA
>CAMWMS010000261.1 GCA_947175435.1 uncultured Lachnospiraceae bacterium
ATATCTTACTATCACCATATCAAAAAGTCAAGAGATTTCCACTTGATTTTTTACATTTATTTCATTTTTTATGATCGTTGAGATTTTTTGCATATTTTTTACAAATAGATTCAGAAAGATTTACAAATGGGCTTGACATGCAACGAAAAAAAAGATAGAATAACATTTGTTCGCAGGAATGGCGGAATTGGCAGACGCGCACGGTTCAGGTCCGTGTGGTAGCAATACCATGAGAGTTCAAGTCTCTTTTCCTGCACTACATTAAAAGTGAGGAAACCTTGATAGTAGTATAGGCTCCTCACTTTTTGATTTTAAGCGTAGCCTATTTTCTTTTCTGATTTTTTTCTGTGTTTCTGTTAATTCTGTAAATAAGCAAAAAAGGCAAATTTTCACACGTCAGACTATTTTCAAGGGGTGAATGTCTCTTTATAATGAAGATTAAGCAGATGAATAACGATACTGTTGACAGTGCTTAGGAAGTGTTATGGAGGGATATTATATAATGCGGACATTTTGATAATGAGTACAGAGAGTACGACGTATACAGGGGAGGTCTGCTCTGTATATGAATGCGAATACAAAGACATCAAAGCTTCCCGGACACCGGTGCTTCCCAGAGGGAAAGCCGGGAAGCAAACATGTGATGGAAGTTGTGATGGGATAATAGAAGGAGGAGACGCTATGATCAAGTTTGGGACAGGCGGATGGCGAGCAGTCATCGGGGATGGATTTACGAAAGAGAATATTCAGGTCTTATCCAGAGCTATCTGTGATAAGATGCGGAAAGAAAAAGTGGAGCAGGAGGGAATCGTCTTAGGCTATGACAGACGGTTTCTGTCCAAAGAGGCAATGCAGTGGGCGGCGCAGGTCTTTGCAGCCGAGGGAATCAAGGCATATTTGATTAATAAGTCAGCGCCTACGCCCCTTGTAATGTTCTATGTGATGAGGCATGAATTCCATTACGGTATGATGATCACGGCAAGTCATAATCCCGCAATCTATAATGGCATTAAGGTCTTTACCTACGGCGGCAGGGATGCGGATGAAGTACAGACAGCGGACATTGAAAACTATATTAATGAGGTGACCGACATTCCGGTGGATGAGATGTTGTACGCGGAAGGAATCGAGAAAGGGTTGATCGAGGAAATCTATCCTTTAAACGAATATCTGGACAGTATCATTGATACGGTGGATATGGATAAAGTGAAGGCGCGCGGACTGAGAGTTGCTCTTGATCCGATGTACGGTGTCAGCGAGACTTCTTTAAAAACGATCCTCATGACTGCAAGATGTGAGGTGGAGACCATACATGAGCGGCATGACACGCTTTTCGGAGGTAAGCTGCCGGCGCCTACGGCAGAGACATTGCGCGCTTTACAGAATTATGTGATTGACAGGCGCTGCGATCTGGGAATTGCAACGGACGGTGATGCTGACCGGATCGGTGTTATTGATGATATGGGGAATTTCCTACACCCTAATGATATTCTCGTGCTGTTATACTATTATCTGGTAAAGTACAAAGAGTGGCACGGACCGGCAGTCAGAAACATCTGTACCACACATCTGCTTGACAGAGTGGCGGAGAGTTTCGGTGAGAAGTGTTATGAAGTACCGGTAGGATTTAAGCACATTTCGGCGAAGATGTTTGCTACTGATGCCATTATCGGCGGGGAATCTTCGGGTGGTATGGCAGTGAGAGGGCATATTAAAGGAAAAGACGGCATCTACGCTTCGGCGCTTCTGGTAGAGATGATCGCTGTGACGGGTATGAAGCTGTCTCAGATTATGGAGACGATTCGCAGGGAGTACGGCGGTATGGCGCTTGAGGAGAGAGATTACCGTTTCAGTCCTAAGAAGAAAGAGGACATCCGCAAACTGCTTCTGGAAGACAAAGAACTTCCGCAGATCCCTTATGAGGTTGAGAACATTTCTTATCTGGACGGTTTAAAGATCTATTTGAAGGACGGCGGATGGATTTCCGTGCGATTTTCCGGCACGGAGCCGCTTCTTAGAATCTTCTGTGAGATGAAGGATAAGAGCGACGCGGCAGCTTTCTGTGAAGTGTTTGAGAAATATCTGGAATTATAGAAACAGGTAACAACAAAACGAAAAAGGGAGCGAGGGAGAATTATCATGAGAATATATTGTGCAAAAGATTACTATCATGCCAGCCGAGTGGCGGCCAATATCATATCGGCGCAGGTGATCATGAAACCCGACTGTGTGCTCGGACTGGCGACCGGTTCAACGCCGATCGGCACATATGAGCAGTTGATCAGATGGTATGAAAAAGGCGATCTTGATTTTTCGGAGACACACAGCATTAACTTGGATGAGTACAGAGGGTTACAGCCGGAAGACGAACATAGTTATCGGTATTTCATGAATACTCATCTGTTTGATCATATTAATATAGACAAAAAGAATACTTATGTACCGGATGGAACACAACCGGATTCGGAAAAGGCGTGCAGAGACTATGATGAGATTATCCGCGTCCACGGCGGTATTGATCTGCAGATTCTGGGGATGGGACATAACGGACATATCGGATTCAATGAGCCGGGAAGCGCTTTCGGCAAGGAAACGCACTGTGTGAAATTGTCGGAGAGTACCATATCCGCCAATGCGCGTTTCTTTGATTCCGTCGATGATGTGCCGAAGGAAGCATACACGATGGGAATCAAGTCGATCATGCAGGCGAAGAAGATTGTCGTAATTGTTTCCGGGGACAGCAAGAAAGATATTGTCAAGAAGGCTTTCCTCGGTCCGATCACACCGGAGGTACCGGCTTCCGTACTACAGCTTCACAATGATGTGATACTGGTGGGCGATGAGGCGGCGCTGTCAGAGTACTATAAGACAGTGCAGTAATATAGGAGGAGCAATATCATGCGGACTATCAGGGGAATGGTTTATACGGATCGGTTTTGCTTTGAGGTAGGGGAGATAACGATAACGGGCGATATGATTGAGACAGTCAAACGCTTGGAAGAGGAACAGTTGACGGAGGAAGAGGCTGGGCGTTATATCCTGCCGGGACTGGTGGATACGCATTTTCACGGTTGTGCGGGCTATGATTTCTGCGACGGTACAGCGGAAGCTATGTGTGCCATTGCGTCTTATGAACTGACACACGGCATTACGACCATCACGCCGGCTACCATGACGCTGTCCGAGGAGACCCTTACTGATATCTGTGCAGTGTGTGCCGACGCAACGGAGACAAAGACGCTGCCGGAGGGTATCTCGCTCGGTGAAGTCATAAAAGGAATTTATCTGGAAGGACCGTTTATCTCCGTGGAGAAAAAAGGTGCTCAAAATCCCGCTTATATTCATAAACCCGATATGGAGATGCTAGACAGATTGCAAC
>CAMWMS010000262.1 GCA_947175435.1 uncultured Lachnospiraceae bacterium
GTGCATAGAAGCTGACCGGATGCGCGCGGCTGGGCCCCACATAATCTCTTGCGCCTTCCGGTGTGTAATTGCACAGAATCGGCGTCTCAATTTCCAGGAATCCCTCATTTGCCATAAAAGCTCTCATTTCGGAAGCGATCTTACTCCTTAAGATGATCTTATCCTGTAGATCGGGGCGTCTTAAATCCAGATAGCGATATTTGAGACGAATCTCCTCCTTGGTCTTGGAGTCTGCCTCCACCGGGAACGGCGGTGTCTCGGACTCGGATAGGATACGCACCTTTGCGGCACGGATCTCGATCTCGCCTGTTTTCAGATTCTCATTTACCGCACCGGAACGCTTCTCTACTTTACCCACTACGGCAATCACGAATTCGCTGCGCATTTTCTCTGCTTTGGCAAAAGCCTCCGCCCCGCAGTCATTCTCCTCAAAAATGATCTGCAGGATACCGGAACGGTCCCGAAGATCAACGAATATGATACCGCCCTTATTTCTCTGTTTCTGTACCCATCCCATGACGGTTACTTCTTCACCGACATTCCCTGTGGAAAGCTCCGCACAGCGGTGCGATCTCTTCCACCCTTTCATAGACTCTGCCATTTTCCATCCTCCGCAAGAGACATTATCTGATTTTTCTATATCCGCTTTTATCTCTTTAATTCTTCCCGATAGAACTCCTTAAACTCTTCGTACCCCTGCGCCGTAAGCTGTTCCTTCTGGAACTTCTTATTCTTATTCATACGCGCCACTAATATCTGATTGCCCTTCTCACGCTCCGCCTGCGCCTGCGCCATCACCTCGCACAGTCGGTCGGAGGGTAAGCCCTTTTCCATGAGATAGGCGATTTTCTTTCCTGCCTTGGGCACCTTAAATCCGCTCTCCAAAAGCAATAATATAATTCTCTCAAAACCGATGGAAAAGCCGCATGCGGGAACATCGTTCCCCGTAAACTTACCCACCATCTTATCGTATCTTCCGCCGCCTCCGCAGCTTCCGCCGAACTCCGGCATGTCGATCTCGAAGATCGTGCCCGTATAATAGGACATGCCGCGCACCAGCGTAGGATCAAATACCAGCTTAAAGAAGTCTCCCTTGGTCGCCTCCACACTGTCGATGATCTCCTTGAAACTCTCCATCACATCCGACGGCAGATTCTCTGACAGTTTGTCCGCGATATAAGCGATGGGCTCCTCCGCCGATTCCAATCCTCTGTAGAGTTCCATGTATTTGGTCACGCACGTCTGATCGTATCCTGCTGTCAACAGTTCGGACTCCACGCCTTCTATGCCGATCTTGTCCATCTTGTCCAGAATGATAAACACCTGATCGTAGTCCTCTTCGGCAAAACCGCTGTAAGCCGCCATCGCCTTAAGGATCTGTCTGTCGTTAATGCGGATATTGAAATTCTTAAATCCCAGTCTTCCAAGCGTCGTAGTGGTGGCAAGGATCAGCTCGATCTCCGCCAGATTACCCGCCTCACCCAAAATGTCTATGTCGCACTGCATAAACTGACGATACCGACCTCTCTGGGGTCTGTCCGCACGCCACACGTTACCCATCTGCAGTGCCTTAAAGGGCGCGGGCAGTTCATTGGCGTGATTGGAATAGTATCTGACAAGCGGTACTGTCAGATCATAGCGCAGTCCGCCGTCCACCAGATCATCTTCGCTCTGTGCCTCGCTAAGACGCAGCTTCTCGCCACGTTTTAATATTTTAAAAATCAGTTTCTCATTTTCACCGCCCGCCTTGCAGTTTAAGTTTGCAAAATTCTCCACACAGGGCGTTTCGATGGATGTAAATCCGAAATTTCCGTAGGTCTCCTTGATCACTCCGATGACATAATCACGGATCTCCATCTCCTCCGGAAGGATATCTTTCATACCGGTAACCGGTTTCTTACTGAGTGCCATAATTTCTCCTTGCTCCTATATTAGTTTACTGCTACGATTCTACACTGTTTCGGGGGGATTTTCAATCAGAATATTGCGCCGGCAGTCATAACCGTACAAATATTGTGTATCTTCACACCTTCACATTACCTTCCCCGTCCACATGTAAGTATCTGCAAAATGGTACACAACGCAAAAGCCGGAACGCGTTATCCTATCATAAGCGTCCCGGTTTTATTCTATCGACATACCAAATCGATCTTACAGCTCTTCTCCTAGTCGATCTTCAAAATCAGTTCCAGCACTCTCTTCGCACATCTTACCAGATCATCCCTGCCAATCGCGCCCTTCTCCATAGCTTCCTTCACACGCTCCGGGAAACCGCACGCCATCTTCACATCGTTACCGGCTTTGATTTCCTTATAATGCTCACCCCTCGTCCACCAGTCTGAAGTAACCATACCTTTATAGTCCCATTCGCCGCGCAGGATATCTTCCAGAAGCTCATGATTCTCGGAAGACCGATGCCCGTTTATCATATTGTATGCGGACATGATCACCCACGGATCAGCCTCTTTTACGATCATCCTAAAGGCTTTCAGATATATTTCTCTGAGCGCACGCTCCGAAACTCTGGAATCACTTTGTTTTCTGTTGGTTTCCTTATTATTACATGCAAAATGCTTTACTGCTGCCGCAATATGCTGCGATTGGATTCCTTTCACCATGGAAATTCCCATCTTACCTGTCAGATAGGGATCTTCGGAATAGTACTCAAAATTCCGCCCGCAGTATGGATTTCTATGAATATTTACCGCGGGGGTCAGCCACACGGCAATATTATTTTCCTTTACTTCTTCCGCTCCGGCTTTACCCACCTGCTCTATCAATTCCGTGTTCCAGGTTGAGGCAAGCAGTGTGGCGCAGGGCCATGCGGTAGTGTTTAGGCAGATCCTGAGACCCGCCGGTCCGTCCGCAGTCATAATGTTGGGTACGCCATATTCCGGAAGATTGCCATAACCGAAAGTATTGGCTACCGAAGTATTCGGCTGTCCGCCCAGCATAAGAATCAGGTCTTCATCGCTTAACTGTGCGACAAACTCCTCCATCGTCATTTTGCCCTCTGCTACTTCTATAAGAGGTCTTACCCCTTCCGCATAAGGTTTCAGGAGCAGATAGCTTTCACGGCTTCTGACTGATGGAGTCAATGCCTCTTCCGTACCGCCTTCCATCTTTACAAGCACACACTCGTTAGGGTCGTTCGCCTGTGATAAGGGAAGCTCCTCATAACTGCCGTCCGCAAGCATCCGCTTCTTCAGACTGGTCGGTGCCGCCTTCCTGCTTAACTGTTCCACCACTTCATTCTCCGTAAGAATCAGGTAAAAGTCCAGCTTACAAGTATCTCTTACCGAATTGCCCACATAAAATTCATAGGTTCCCTTTTCCAGCACATATGCCGATTCAGCGATTT
>CAMWMS010000263.1 GCA_947175435.1 uncultured Lachnospiraceae bacterium
ACGTAACGGCATACTATCAGAAATTGTAATAGCATCTTCAGGAGGCGGCTAAGGTGTTAAAGACTTCTCCATCCAATCTGGTGGAGCGCTGCGAGCATCTGATGGCGGAGATGAAAACATTACAGAGTGAGAATGAGTCATTAAAGAGTAAGGCAGCTAAGGATGCGCTTGGTGATGTTATGGACCAGGTACAGGAAGTGAAAGGTGTGAAACTGTTAGCGACTAAGGTTGCAGGCGTGGATATGAACGGTCTGCGCGAGCTGGGTGACCAGTTAAAAGAGAAGCTGGGCGAAGGCGTAGTCGTGTTGATCTCCGACAGTGATGGCAAGGTTAATATGATTGCCATGGCGACGGACGGTGCAATGGGACAGGGCGCTCATGCGGGTAATCTGATCAAAGGTATCGCGGCACTCGTAGGCGGAGGCGGCGGTGGACGCCCCAACATGGCGCAGGCGGGCGGTAAGAATCCGGCCGGAATTGAAGCGGCGATCACGGAGTGCGCGAAAGTGCTGGAAGGACAGATTCAGTAGAGAGGCGGCCGGACATAGACATGTTACAGAAAATGGTATCAAATAAGCGGGTATGGTGCTGTATCCTGGCAGTGGAACTGTTGATACTGGTAGCGCTGGGGTTTATTTACAGCAGACGTGAGAAAGTCGAGTTAAGTTTTGCGCAGGAGGATTTTGTCGATAACACTGGTTCGGAAGGGTTCTACATAGACAAGTCGTATGGAATCCGATATGTAGGTACTCCGGATTTTACTTTGCCTAAGGGAATATATACGCTGGAGGCTTGGTATGAATATGCAGGGGATGTCAGGCTAGAGGTATGTTATCCTGACAGCTGGTTTGACAGTGATATTGGCGGAACGATATATATTAAAGAATCCGGAAATATTCAATGTGATTTCAGAGTAAAATACAGCGACAGGCCATTACATATACAAGGCCGGCTTTCGGGTGATTTGGGAGAACAGGATTATTTACTTCTCAGAGGAATCAGAATCACGACGGCGGCAGTAGGTACGCGCAATTTTATGTTCCGGATCGCAGTTTTGTTTATGGCATTGGATCTCATTCTGATTATTTATGCTTTGCGTGACAGGATTTTTGCAGATACAGAAGTAAAGACTCAATATAAGCTGTTGTTTTTATTGATCTGCCTCAGCAGTCTGCCGTTGACTGTAAATTATTTGTTCAGCAATGCACAGGATTTGGGATTTCATCTGATTCGGATCGAGGGAATCAAGGATGGGTGGGTGAACGGTGTATTTCCCGTGAAGATCCCGACGAACTGGATGGAGGGACACGGATATGCCGTTTCGGTGTTTTATGGCGATTTGCTTTTGTATATCCCTGCCTTTTTACGTATGTTCGGCGTGTCGATCCTTGGCGCTTATAATTTTTATGCCTTTATGATTAATGTGCTGACAGTAGTGATTTCTTACTATTGTTTTTCTAAGATGAGCAACAGGCATAACGGACTGGTATGTGCTGCCATATATTCACTAAATATATTCCGGTTATATGATGTCTATTCAAGGGCTGCGGTAGGTGAGTACACTGCGATGGCATTTATGCCGCTGGTATTATACGGATTGTGGAAGGTCTATAAACTTCCGGAAGAATCTACGGAACACGGACGAAGCTGGATCACGATAGCGGCCGGATGTACCGGAATATTTCTGTCGCATATGATTTCTACAGAAATGGTAGCGCTTTTTGTCCTTTTAACGGTTGTCATTTTGTGGAGAAAGACAATACGAAAAAAAACATTTGTCGTATTTCTCAAGACATTGGTCGCAACAGTGTTATTAAATCTTTGGTTTTTACTTCCGTTTTTGGATTATATGATGAATGGAACATATGCAATTAACAATCTTGACCGGTATGCACCATATCGTATGGAAGAAAAGGGCGGTTATATAGTACAGCTTTTTATGACTGATTATGTTGCTATGGGATCGTCGGGAGCGATCAGCAGTCGTGGTGCTGCGTCAAGCATGCCGCATACGGCAGGAAATGCGGTTATGTTTATATTGATCGGCTGGTTTCTTTTTTGTATGGGAAAAAAGGGAAGAGAAAATGGAGAGAAGAAAGAAGAGTATTTGGCGGTTTTTCTAAGTGTGTTAAGCATTTTTATGACAAGATATATGTTTCCGTATACATGGCTGGTGGATAAGATACCGTTACTGATGTTCCCGGTACATGGTCTTCAATTTCAGTGGCGTTTTCTTGCGGTGGCAGTGGTCGTGGTGTTGTGGCTTTTGTGTATCGTCATGCAAAAGAACTGGATAGACCGGAAAAAGAAAATCTTTTTCGGAGGATTATTGGTCTTTCTGTCTGTGAGTCAGGGAATAACTTTTATTAGTAAGCTGATGAATGAGGCAACGGTATATCACATTTATCAGGAAGGCGGAATAGATACGTGGGACATTGGATTTGCAGAATATATTCCGGTAGAGAATGCAGAGGGATTTTCCGTTGAGACATATACGAACGGTTACAGAGAGGAACTTGTCTACGACACGGAGTATTTAAATGTAGAAGAATGGCATAGGGAAAAGGGAACTCTTGTGATTCATACGCAGAACATGAGCGATGAAAGCAGGCAGATAGAGGTGCCGATAATTCTGTATAAAGGATATAGGGCTATTACTGACAGCGGCGAGCAATTACAGATTTCACCGGGGAATTTTTATCGTATGGTGGTATCTGTGCCGGCAGGATATTCCGGAGGAATCCGGATCGGATTTCATGAACCATGGTATTGGAGAGTATGTGAGATTATATCAGTACTTACCTTATTTGGGATCATTTTTTATATGATAAACGGGCGAAAGCAAAAGACGAAGGATTCCAAAAAGATGTTAATTTCGAAATAGTAGTTGACTCATAACCAAAATGTGGTATAATTTGTGTTGTGTGTAGAAACACAGAGCTTGTAAGCTCATAAATAACCCAATCAGTCGAAATGCTTGTTCGGGACTGAAGGGAGGTCAGGTGCGAGAATGTCAAACGTAATCGTTAAAGAGAACGAAACTTTGGATAGCGCATTGCGTCGTTTCAAAAGAAGCTGTGCGAAAGCAGGCATCCAGCAGGAGATTCGTAAGAGAGAGCATTACGAGAAACCCAGCGTAAGACGTAAGAAGAAATCCGAAGCAGCCAGAAAACGTAAATACAACTAAGTAAAAGCATGGAGCAGACTCAGAAGCGATTTTGAGTCTGTTTTTCTTTGGTGGAATATCCGTTGTCCCATTACAATATGTATAGTACATAACAGAGTATTTGGGAGTGACAGCGTTGCGAAAAAAAGGGAAGCGTATTGTAATATGGCTTATATTGGGATGCTTTATAT
>CAMWMS010000264.1 GCA_947175435.1 uncultured Lachnospiraceae bacterium
TCTTCCTCCATATCTCGGAGAAAAACTTCTTTTAATTTTAAAAAAAATATTGACCTTCCACCTTGTGGAAGCCTTATTCTGATTGCAACAGGACGGGTAAGAAAGGAAATCATACCATGAAGATCAACGAAGTTGAACAGCAGGTGGGCATTACCAAGAAGAACATCCGCTTCTATGAACAACAAGGACTTCTGAATCCCAGAAGAAATGTTGAAAACGGATATCGGGACTATACGGAGGAAGACGTGTCTGAGTTAAAGAAAATCAAACTTCTCAGAAAGCTTTCCCTTCCGATTGATGAGATTCGAAAGATTCAGCATGGCGAACTGCTTCTTGAGGATGCGCTGCAACGGCAGTTGATCGTTTTGGAACGGGAGAAAATTAATTTGCAGGAAACTTCCGGACTCTGCCATAGTCTCTTGGAAGATCATTGTAAATATCCTGTTCTTATGCCTGATGAATATTTGGAAAGGATGGTGGCAATGGAGAAGGAAGGAACGAGATTTAGCAATGTGAGTAAGAATGATATCATTCAGAGAAAACGCGGCTCCATCATTGCGGCAGGGACATTTATTATTTTTATGGTGTTTTTGATCTGTGTCTTTATTTGGGGCTATATGACGGACCCGATTCCGCTCTGGATGCTGGGGGTGTTCATTTTCATACCGATAGCGGTGATTATGGCAGTGATTATCGCACTGATACAGCGTATGAGAGAGATTGAAGGAGGAGAAGAAGATGCTGCTCGTAAATACTGATTATATTTCAGGAAAAGAATTAGAAACATTAGGAATTGTGAAGGGAAGTATCGTACAGACGAAAAATTTCGGCAAGGATTTTATGGCGGGAATCAAAACGTTAGTCGGCGGAGAGGTTACAGAATATACGGAAATGCTCAATCAGGCAAGACAGATCGCCGTGAAGCGTATGGTGGATGAAGCGCAGACGATGGGTGCGGATGCAATTGTCAATGTGCGGTATGCGTCTTCCTCGGTTATGCAGGGAGCTGCAGAAGTGATTGCCTACGGCACGGCTGTGAAATATAAGAATCTGTAGCAATAAAAGAGGATGTCTTATGGGGAAGTTCAAGGACATCCTCTATATTTCGGATTTTAGTTTAAGCGGAGGAAGAACCGATATGGAACATAAAATAACGAAAAAACGAACGATTCTATTTTGTGTTATAACTTTTACCCTGACATGGCTGCTTTCTGCATTGATTCCGGTTATGAGGATAGCTTACGCAGGGATAGAGTCCCTTGTCATATTGACACTATGTATGTTTATGCCGGCTCTCGGCAATGTACTGACCAGATTGATCACGAAGCAGGGGTTTCACGATTTTAAGCTGGCACCTAAGTTTAAAGGGAATGGGCGAAATTATTTGTTTGCCTATTTTAGCTTTATCATCTTAGTGTATCTGGGTGTATTGGTTTATTATCTTATCTACAGTGAACAGTTTGACCTGACTGCATCCGTGATGTGGAATTCTGCCCCGGATATGCAGGCGGCCCAGATCATCAATTTAATCGTAGCTACGGCAATTTCACCAATTATCAATGTGATTCCGACTCTTGGCGAAGAGCTCGGCTGGCGCGGATATCTGTTATACGGATTAAGGGACTCCTGTGGCAGCATGAAAGCGGTTTTGTTTACCGGCGTAATCTGGGGAATATGGCATGCACCGATGATTGCAATGGGTCACAATTACGGTACGGATTACCCGGGATATCCTTATCTGGGCATTTTGATGATGATTGTTTTCTGCATTTTCGTCGGAGTGATTGAAGGATATGTCACGCTGCGGACAGACAGCGCACTTCCGGCAGCAATCTGCCACAGCGCCATCAACGGCTTGGGAAGTATAGGCATTCTGTTCTGCGGTACAACGGAATATAAGATGTTGATCGGTCCTGCATATGTAGGGATCATCTCTTTTATGCCGACTATTTTGTTTGCAGTCTATATTCTGCATAGAATTAAAAAAGAAGAACTGTAAAACGCATTAGTATCGTAGGATTTGCCGCATGATTCTGTTTTGGCTTTTCTCTTATATTGTGATATACTATTCACAGTGAACTTCCGTCGTATGGCGTAGTTTCAAAACGTAGGATGATATAAGCAGGAGTCTGCGATGTCGGCAAAAGGCAAAATTCTGATTTTAAAATTAAATGATCAATTACTCTCCATACTCATACGGGACAATCAGATTCTGTCCATCCAGGTACAGAATCAGAACGAGTATGCGGTGGGGAACATCTATGTAGGCAAGGTGAAGAATATCTCTGAAAATATCGGAGCCGCATTTGTGGATCTGGGGCAGGGATATCTCACCTTTTTGCCGCTTACGGACGCAAAATACGCCTGTGTGATGAATCGGAAAGCGGACGGGAAGATTAAGGCAGGAGACGAAATTCCCGTTCAGATCATCAAAGAACCGATGAAAACGAAGCTGGCAGGTGTGACGACGGCAATTTCCCTGTCAGGACAGTATGCTGTCGTTGGGGTGCCGCGACAGGAACATTATCGGAACCGGAACCATACAGAACCGGATTCCGGTATACAGACAGAGGACTCTGGCGGCATTTGCGGACAGAACATTGTTCAGATATCATCTAAACTGAGTAAGAAGAAGCAGATCAGATTCCGAAGTATAGAGGCGCTGCGGCAGATCGCCGAACATTATCAGCTTATCGTCCGTACGAATGCCGGGGAACTTACCGAAGATGATCCGTTGATTGAAGAAGCACGGTGTTTGACAGAGCAGTTGGAGCATATTTTGCAGATTGCGGATAAACGTACCTGCTATAGCTGCCTGTACCGCGGCAAGCCCGATTATGTTCATTTTATTGAAAACACTTATACGTCAGAATATGATGAGGTAATCACCGATCTTCCCGAAATCTATGAAGCGCTACAATCCCAGTTTGCTGGAACGGATCTGTCGCTCCGTCTCTATGAGGACAGGATGCTGCCGCTATATAAGCTGTACGCCGTAGAAACGCGAATTCATGAGCTTTTAGACAGGAAAGTATGGTTAAAGTCCGGCGGTTATCTCGTCATTGAGCCGACAGAAGCCCTTATTTCCATTGATGTAAACAGCGGAAAATGCGAGCAGGGCAAAGATAAAGAGGAAACCGCCGTAAAGATCAACATGGAAGCTGCAGAGATGATTGCCGTACACCTGCGGGCGAGAAATTTATCGGGCATTATTCTGGTGGATTTCATTAATCTCAGAAAGAAGGAGCATGAGAGACAGCTCGTGGAATATATG
>CAMWMS010000265.1 GCA_947175435.1 uncultured Lachnospiraceae bacterium
CCGGAAGCAAACTGCTTCAGCATCTGTACCGGTGCCAGCATTCTTCCGATCAGCCCTGTCATAAATACCGCCACAAACAGGATAATCACAAGCGCAGTCACAACCGCTATCACAAGCATTGTCCTTAAAGAGCCCGTAACATCATGCATCGGCACTACGACTCCCAGCCTCCATCCGCAGCCGTCTATTTCCGTCAACGCAAAATAACAATCGTTGCCGTCATAGTCTGTGAGTTTTCGTACGCCGCTTTCATTTCCTTCCATCATTGCTCCGAGTTCCGGAAGTATATCCTTCACCGCAACCGTATTCGTTTCAGTCGGTTCGTAGTTCTTATTTTTATGTGCTATATATTGCCCGCTGCTGTCCACGAGGAAACCGTAAACTCCTTCATCATAGTTAATGCTTCCCGTCAGCTCTGTTACGGTTCCGAGTGTCACATCCAGACCGATGACACCTGCCAGCTCGCCGTCTATGTATGCCGGTGCGGCAATCGTCGCACACATCTGCCCGGTTATCGCATCACAATATGGATCTGTCACAATGATTGACCCTGATTCCGCCGCCTGCTTGTACCATCCACGCTCTACCGGATCATACCCCTCGGGAATCCCGGCTTCCCTGTTGGACTGGATAAACCTGCTGTCTTTTGTCCCACAGTACAGATTAAGAAGTTCCTGTCTGTCCGCCGCATGAATATCCACGACAGACTGCACCTGCGCCGTATCGATGGTTCCTCCGGCCGCTATACTTTTGGCGGCTCCTTCCGCAAGCATTTTTTCATTTTCGATCCATGTGTTGATTTCCTCCGCATACTTATCCGCATTCAACTGCAGAGCCTGTGTCTGATCCTGAATCGTCCGTTTTGCCGCCACCGTAATGATTCCCACCGTGGTCAGAAGAATACTCGCTACCACAATACCGATCATGCTGACCGTAAGTCTTCCTTTAATCGTTTTTGACATAATTTTGTGCCTCTCTTCGTCAAGTAATTTTTATGCTGTCTTACGGAGATAACTTAGATTTCCTTAGGCGGCGTTTTTTGACGCCTTAGAAAATCTTCATCTTCTTTTCATAGCATGATTCTACAATATTTTTGGGTGAAAAAAAGCGTCAGGCCGCGATTGTTACCTGACGTTTATTTTCGCGTTCATTTTCGGAATGAAAAACACTATTCGGGGGATATTTTTATGCTATACTAGATTAAAAAATCGGAGATTTTTTAATCTGGCAAGATTCGAGTGTCAAAAGGTACTTACGATAGGATGAGAGGGCAGATTGCACAAAATGTTCTCTCGTGTCGGGCTCCGTCATATGGATTTTCTAAATATTCCGGAAATGTTGTGACAGCGAACGCAACCGCCCGACATTCGCCATCCGGGCTCAGGTCGGGCAGTTCGGGACATAGGCTTATTACCCTTTAGGTAATAAGCACGTCCCTTGAAATTACTGGGTACTGAACGGAATATTAAGAAAATCTCATATTCCTACGCAGAACAGCTTCGTGAACATTTTGTGTAATCTGCTATCTTAGTTTATGAAAAGCACCTTTTGACACTCGAATCCTAGTAAGAATGGGTATAAGTATGTACAAGATTTTAATGGTGGACGACGATCCGATGATATTAGAAGATAATAAGACATATTTCGGCGCAGTTGGATATGAGGTGATCTGTGCGGATACTGCGCAGGCTGCGGAAAAAATCATTTTATCCAACGCCCTTGACTGCGTCATTCTGGACGTTGACCTGCCCGATATGAGCGGTTTCGCATTGTGCGAAAAAATACGCGCGAAGACCGGGCTTCCCATTGTTTTCCTTTCCGGCTATACCGAAGAAGAAAACCGTATCCGCGGATTGTCCATCGGCGGAGACGACTATGTATGCAAGCCTTACAGCCTAAAGGAACTAGAGCTTCGGGTACGAGCCCGCATCCGTTCCGGTAGAGCCGCCGAACCGCCCCAGACGCTTACTTACGGTTCGCTTTCCATCAGCCCTTCCTCCTGTAGTGTAAGTTATGAAACATGCTCTGTAGATTTTTCTTCCTACGAATTTGATGTGTTGTATTTTCTTGCAAGGCATCCTAACGAAATATATACGCCGGAGCAGATATATGACTCGGTGTGGAAAGCGCCGATCAACAAAGGGCAAAAATCCCTGCAGGTTATTATGGGGCGCATTCGCAAGAAGCTCTTTGAAATCTGCCCGGACCACGACTACATCCAAACGAAACGCTACAAGGGCTACCTGTTTGTTCCGAACCGGGAATGAACGCAGAAGCCTGTTATTCCGGCAATAACGGACAACAGCACGAACCCGATTGAAATAAAGATGGCATTGCCCACACGGATATCAGAGCGCAGCGTCTGTTCATTCATTCGGGGCATGTCAACGCCATTTTCCCCCTTTACGGATATAGCGGCGACAGCTTCTTTTTCAGAGATATTGGAATTGCTTCGGTCAATACTTTCTTTGTTATCAGCGCTATTCGCACGTGTGACATCAGTGTCAGTTTTTGATTCTGCATAGGGTGACTGACCTGTATTTATTGATTCCGCATGTAACGGCTGATCTTCATTAGTATTCCGTGACTCCGCATATGGCGGCCGTTCCTCATTGGTAATTGGGGACTTTGTATATGGCGACTGCCCTATATTGGCCGTGTTTCCTGCATTTGACGGTTGTCCGCCATCGCCGTCTCCGCTTTCCGCTTGGTCTGTATCTGATGAAGCCTCTGATTGGGCGTTGTCCGAATTGGAATTGCGGTCTGCATTTTGATCCACCCCTTCATCAGCTGCTTTATCATCACTTTTTTCCTGTGGATCCTCGGGCAGATTTATAATGGAAGTTCCGCCGCCCCGGCTGCCGCCTATGTCCTCTACATTTTCCAAATTGTCAGCCGCATAGCAGAGCACGTTGGAAAAGTATCGGGTTCCGTTATCATTCCACTGCAGGCGAATATATATGTTGGGGTACGATGCCCTATCACACGCCTCCAATCGAAAACCAATAAAGAAGCCTGATTCAATATTTGTCACCTTTTCTTCGTCGTACACGATCCAGTTTTCTCCGTCGAAAGAATACTCTGATATTACTGTGATCGGCAGAGCTTCCGCCGGCTTCGTGTACCCACCCCGAAACGTATACCTTGTGCCATCATCCGTTGCCGCCACTTCCAAAAAGGTCAACGGATAATCATTATAAGCTACCGTACACCGCGCCGGTTTCGCGGATGCCGCCTGTACGAAAAAACCTTGTAACTGCAAACGCC
>CAMWMS010000266.1 GCA_947175435.1 uncultured Lachnospiraceae bacterium
TGTCTCTTGGGCTCGGAGATGTTTATAAGAGACATGTGTGTGAAATACGGTGCACTGCAACAGAAAACATATGAAAATCAAAACCGTGGTGATAAGAAAACGTTTCATAACACTCCCTAATCTTCTATGGACTGCTTCAACTGCATGATTACAAGCACTTCCTCCAAATGTTCAAAATCTACTGCTGGTATGACATATCCCGATTTCGTCAGGTTATTGGCATCCTGATTGATCGTGCTGATATACCCTACCAGAATTCCGGGCAAATATTTATCGCTGATATTGGATGTGACGATCTTATCCCCCTCCACGACCACATTATCGCTGTCTACCAGTTGCTCAAATTCAATCACGCCCGAGGCATACAGTTTCAGGTTGCCTGATACGATCATATTATCGGAACTGGACAGCACCATAGCGCTTACATTGGAGTCATCCGCAATAATCGCCTTCACCTTCGACCAGTTCGGGCCTACATCTACAATGCGTCCTACCAGACCGCTGCCCGCCATCACATTCATATCAACGGCAATGCCGTCCGCTGCGCCTTTATTGATTACAAAAGAATAAAACCAGTTACCGCTGTCCCGAGCTATGATACGCGCGCCGGTCTTTTCATACTCGTCATACTGTGCGTCCAGACTGTACAATTCCCGCAGGTTAGTCAGCTCATACCGATCCTGTTGCAATCTGGTATTTTCGATTGTCAGATCATCTACCTGTTGTTTGAGCTTCTCGTTCTCCGCGATCAGATCCCTGATCTGCACCAATTCCTCGGAGCGGTTGGCAAGCCAGCTTCCCACACTGCTGATTCCCTCCTCAAAGGGGACTACCGTGTACCCGGCCACCGCACTTAATGGGCCGCTGAACACAGTGGTATTAAAAGTAAGCAGCACCATGCCGGTGCAGAGTATTGTTAAAATAAAAAGGAGATATTTACCTGGTAACGTAAATTTCTCTCCTTTTCTCTTTACGATTGGACTCATTTACTCATTCCTTCTATTGCATATGCTACGGATTTATAATTATCATCATTAATGATCTTAGCGAGTCCCAGCGCAACACTGGTCATAGGATTTTCGGATACATTGACTTTAAGTCCCGTTCCCTTGCTCATGAGTCTGGCAAGGTTACTCACCTGTGAAGCGCCGCCTGTCAGATAAATGCCATGGCGGTATATATCCGCTGCAAGTTCCGGCGGCGTGCGCTCTAAGATTACCTTGATATTATCTATAATCGTATCAAAATGTTCGGTGAGGCATTCATCCACAAGCGCGGTAGGAATCTCGCGTTCCACAGGAAGTCCCGTGACAATATCTCTGCCGTACACGAGAGCGCCCAGCCGCTGTTCTTCCAGATCAAGAAGGGATGTTTTCACAATTTCCGCGGTTTTTCCACCGATAATAAGACTGTATTCCCGACGAATCGCCGCTTTGATTGCATCGTCAAATTTACGACCGCCGACCTTAATCAGTCTGCTGAGCACAATACCTCCCAGCGACAGGATAGAGATTTCCGTCGTATCAAACCCGACGTTGACTACCAGAACACCCTGTGAATTCTTGACATCGATGCCTAGACCCAGGCCATCCGCAACGGCTTTATCCACAACCATAACTTTCTTTGCCTTGACATTGGACTCCTTAATCAGATCTTTAAATGCGCGTTTCTCTACTTCGGTTACATCCCAAGGGACAGCAATATAGTAATCCGCCGGTCTTAAATTGTTCTTCATCAAATCACTCATGAAATATCTGACGAGCATCTCCATATTTTGAATATCGGCGATAACACCATTGCTAAGCGGATACGAAATGTTAATATTGCCGGGTGCCTTCTCATACATCTCAAAAGCAGAATCCCCATATGCAAACAGGTTTCTTTTATTCTCAATGGCGATCATGTTTTTCTCGACAAAAACTTCGTCATCCGAACGATTATATATCTTGATATTACTCGTTCCTAAATCAATTCCAAATGCATTGTAAGCCAAGGCAGCTATTCCTCTCTTTCCTGTAATACACTTTCAGAACATATATCTGTCAATAATTTGCTTTCACTGAAGCTGAAATATTTATTATCCCCTATAATAATGTGATCATAAAGCGGTATATCCGCCAGCATGCCGATCTGTCCGATCCGTCTCGTGACCCGTATATCATTCTCGCTGGGCACCGGATTTCCACCCGGATGATTGTGCAGGAGCATGATCCCTGCCGCCTGCGCCTGAAAAGCATGAATGAATACCTCTCTCGGAGATGCTAAAGATGCATTGACGGTTCCCTTGGAAAGAATCCGCTCACTGATCAGATGCAGCCCGGAATCCAGCATTAAGAGCATAATATATTCCACGCTCTCATGACGGAAACGCTCCATGTAATAATCCGCTATCGAGGCAGGGCTGTGAAAAGAAAGATTACTCTTCGCTTTCGCCTGTGCCATTCTGGTGGAAAGCTCCGCCACAGTCTTAAGCTGGATTGCCTTCACCTCGCCAATGCCGTCAATTTTACACAGATCCTTCAGCGGTATGTGGTATAATCCAAGCAGCCCATTCCCGTAACGTGCCGTCTCAGAGAGCACCTTTTCCCCCAGCATTCGCGCGTTCATCCCCCGCGTTCCGGTACGCAGCATGATCGCCAGAAGCTCTGAGTCGGTAAGCGACCTACTTCCATAGGAAATAAATTTCTCATATGGAAGATTCTGCATCCTGTAATACTCATTGTTCTCATACTTGCCTGATTTCATTCAACCTCTTTCCCGACAGCTTCTCTCTCCTTAAACGACGGGTAAAAGATCCGTTAAATAAAGCGATATATAATGATCGCTGCCGCAATACCGATAATGCTTGCGATCGTGATCTTAATGGATAGGCCAAATGTAATGCTGAGAATCCCCAGATCCAGTATCAACGGCGTGGACAAGCCAAAAGATTGTCCATAATTCAGCCATGTATTAGGAAAAAGGCTTCCGATGAAACCGCCAATAACAATACCTGCCAGAATCAGCAAAAAACACGCCCAATTATTCTTATGCATACGATTGAGAACTCCTTTCCCAACGCTCATTTTATCACAAGAGGTTTTTGATGTATATAAAAATTGGTAAATTTTAATAAAAGAATCATAAAATAAGTGGCTATTCACAAGTCATATATGACGTCCGCACAGATAAAAGTTAATATCTTCGTCGCTGCGCTTTCGCTCCGTTCCAATGTCATTAAGTTAAATATTTTGAACCTTGAAAATTTAATAAAAATTCTAACA
>CAMWMS010000267.1 GCA_947175435.1 uncultured Lachnospiraceae bacterium
TGTTAGAAATGCTGGAGAGTATATATGAACGTAGAGCAGATGACAAAGAGAATCAACGAATTATACCACAAATCTCAGGCGGAAGGGCTGACAGAGCAGGAAAAAGAGGAACAGAAGCAGTTAAGGCAGGCGTATGTCGCTAATGTACGGGCAAATCTGAGAGGACAGCTTAATAACATTTCTATTGTAGAAAAGGACGGTTCTGTTACTGATCTTGGGGAGAAATTCGGGGATAAGAAAAGTGAAGAATGAGAAAGATAAAAAAAAAGAGATCCGCAAGAAGATTTTGAAAGTTCGGAATGAAATTCCTGACGAAGAAAGAGCAAGCTGTAATGACAAAATTAAAAAAAATGTATTGACTCAATCAGTCTATAAGAGAGCAAAGGTAATTCTCGCTTATGCATGCTACCAAAGCGAAGTCGACACGAAGGCATTGATCGGACAGGCACTGGAAGATGGAAAGTATGTGTTTGCGCCGAAAGTTTCCGGTGCTGAGATGGAATTTTGGCAAATTACAGCTACGGAAGATTTGAGAGAAGGATATCGGGGAATACCGGAGCCTGTGGAGCGAGTCTCTTTTCCTGAATGGTTAGCGGAACAGAGTAACGCCGGAGAGATACATGTAATGATGTGGATGCCGGGCGCTGTCTTTGATAAAGAAAGGCATCGTATCGGCTACGGCAAAGGGTTTTATGACAAATATTTGGGCAGGTTAACAGGTGTGGAGAAAGAAAATTGTCGCGGATGGAATGCAGAATTACATTTGACCATGGCTGCACTCGCTTACAGTTGTCAGGTGCTTGAGCAGATTCCATATGAATCGCACGATATAAGACCTGATATGTTGATCATGGAAAAAGGAGTGTTACTGTAAGTCAATACAAAATAGTTTTCAGAACGGGCATGGTTTAACGGATTTGGTAAGAAAATCTGAAAACGGAAAGAATGGAGAGGGTTCACATGGAATATTTAGAGACATTAGGACAAAAAGCCGTAGCGGCAAAATATGAATTGCAGAAATTGTCCACAGAGGCAAAAAATGGTGCATTACAGGCGGTCGCCGCAGCATTAGTCAAGGAAACAGACCGAATTCTTGCGGCTAATCAAAAAGACTATGAGATCGCAAAACAGGGCGGGATGGCGGAAGGGCTGTTAGATCGTCTGAAACTAACCGATGCGCGTATTGAAGGCATGGCGGAAGGACTGCGGCAAATCGTGGAACTGTATGACCCTGTGGGTGAGGTCATGGAGACATTTGACAGACCGAACGGGCTTCATATCAGTAAAGTCAGAGTTCCCATGGGTGTGATTGGTATCATTTATGAGGCAAGACCCAATGTGACGGCGGACGCTTTCGGATTGTGTTTTAAGACCGGCAATGCCGTGATCTTAAAAGGCGGTAAAGATGCTTTCTATTCCAATGAAGCGATTACGGAAATTATCAGGGAGACTCTATGTAACAGACAGATTCTGGCAGATGCGATACAGTTGATCACCGATAATGACAGGGCGGTGACCACTGCTTTTATGCAGTTAAAACAGTATGTGGATGTGCTGATTCCAAGGGGCGGCGCAGGACTGATCCGTGCCGTGGTGGAGAACAGCACCATACCCGTGATCGAGACAGGAACGGGAAACTGCCATATCTATGTGGATGAAGACGCAGATTTGGAGCAGGCGATTCCTATTATCGTTAATGCCAAGACACAGCGGATCGGTGTGTGTAACGACTGTGAATCATTGCTTGTACATGAGAAGATTGCCGACCGTTTTCTGCCCGCACTGGGAGAAGCGTTGAAGGCAAAAAATGTAGAGATGCGCGGAGACCGGAAGGTGATGACGCTGATTCCCGATGCATTGGAGGCAACCGAGGAAGATTACGGCACAGAATATTTGGATTATATTATTTCCATGAAAACGGTTGCATCCGTGGATGAAGCCGTGGCGCATATCAATAAGTATAATACGAGACACTCCGATGCGATTCTGACGGAGAATACAGCACATGCCGAAACATTTCTGCAAGGTGTGGACTCCGCATGTGTCTATGTCAATGCATCCACACGCTTTACGGACGGATTCGAGTTTGGATTCGGGGCGGAGATCGGAATCAGCACACAGAAACTTCACGCCAGAGGGCCTATGGGGTTGAAGGAACTGACTACATATAAGTACCTGATACGGGGAAATGGTCAGATCCGGAAATAGTTCTTTATGTTTATTCCAGACAATTAACTGTTATAAACACGCCAATAATCAGCTGAACAGATAGAGAATTCTCTATCTGATTAAGCGTTATTTTTGCGAATGAAAAGCAACAAATCTTGTATAATTTAGATTATTCTATAAATTTGTTGACAAATAGCACATATTATATTATTATACATATGAACAGATAATCATATGTAAATTCATAAGCCGTATGGAGGAGATGACATTGGCGGAAGAAAACAATAACAAGTTACAGGCGGAGGACAAAGGTTCACAGACAGAAAGGGAAGAAATCATAAACAGAGTGCTGGAACAGCAGCCTGATGATGAGATTCTGTATGATCTGGCGGAGCTTTTTAAAGTGTTCGGAGATTCTACGAGGATCAAGATCCTGTACTCCATGTTTGAGCATGAACTTTGTGTGAATGATATTGCCGGATTGTTGAATTTGAGCCAGTCTTCCGTGAGTCATCAATTACGAATCCTTAAGACATCTAAGCTGGTGAAGTTCAGAAGAGAGGGCAAGTCAATCTACTATTCGTTGGACGACGAGCATGTAAGGGCAATCATCAGCATGGGAATGGAGCATGTGGAAGAATAAAACATGAAGTAATACTAAAGCAGCAAAGTACGCTGCTTAAGTATCACTAAGTCATGTTTGAAAGAATGACGCTGGCGCGTACATTCTTTCGGGTTGTGTATGAGCGTGAACGTATATTAATAAAAGGAGACGGAGGAAAGAGAAATGAGCAAAACTTATAAGATTGAAGTGGATTGTGCTAACTGTGCGGAGAAAATGCAGGATGCGGCGAATAAGACAGAAGGTGTCGCAGAGGCTGTGGTAAGTTTTATGACACAGAAAATGAAAGTAGAGTTCGCAGAAGGCGCAGATGAGAAAGCGGTTATGAAGCAGGTGCTGAAGGCTTGTAAGAAAGTGGAGCCTGACTGTGAGATCGCGATTTAATCGACGCTTAATACCGCAAAATGAGAGTATTCTAAGAAAAAAATACAGATAAACGCCACTGATTCATCGGTGG
>CAMWMS010000268.1 GCA_947175435.1 uncultured Lachnospiraceae bacterium
ACTCATAATCTCTCGGATAATAGTGCACAAGATCTTCCGCGGTATATACATGCAGTTTATGAAAAAGCTCCGCAGTTTTTTCCCCAATCCCCTTAAGCGCCGTAATCTCCATATTTTACAGCTTTCCTTCCTAAAAATCCCCGACAATAATAAAAAACTATTGTCAGGGAATGTTTAATCACAATCACAAGCACATAATTTAAATCATTTCACGGGAAGAATGCAGGCTTGCTTTTTAGCCGCATTCTTCCGGACATGACTTAGTGATTCTTAGGCTGTGTATTTTACAGCCTTAGAATCACTTCATGTCCTCTTACTCGGCAGACACAATATAATAATAAATCGGCTGGCCGCCATACTGTAATTCAATATCGCAGGAAGAATATTTGCTCTCAACCCGTTCGCGAAGACTGTCGGCATCCTCCTGTGTAATCTCCGAGCCGTAATATATGCTGATCAGTTCCATCTCGTCCGACATCATCTCGTCGATCATGTTCATGGTTACATCCGATATGGCCGTGCCCACAGAGAGAATGCCGGAATCGCCGATTCCCATGAAATCTCCCTGTCGGATATCTTTACCGTCTATACTCGTATCCCTGACTGCATAGGTAACCTGACCGGTCGCCACATTAGCGATCTCGTCCGTCATAGTCTTCGTATTCTCTTCCACTGTCAGATCCGGCACGTAATTGATAACCGCCGTAATTCCCTGAGGAACGGTTTTTGTAGGAATCACCACAATTTTCTTATCCTTGACAAGTGACTGTGCCTGATTCGCTGCCAGAATAATGTTCTTGTTATTCGGCAGGATAAAGATCGTATCGGCATTGACCTGATCAATGGCGTTGAGCATATCTTCGGTGCTCGGATTCATGGTCTGTCCGCCCTCAATGATATGATCCACACCGAGACCCTTAAAGATCTCATTAATACCGTCACCCACAGACACCGCGATAAATCCTACATCCTTCTTGGGCTGTTCTTCTGCCTCTGGCTTCTTGGCCGCTTCCTTCTGCGACTGTTTGAACAGCTTCTCCTGATGTTCCAGACGCATATTGTCAATCTTCATATTCGATAATGCGCCGTATTTCAGTGCTTTCTGAATGGCAAGTCCCGGATCGTTGGTATGTACATGTACCTTTACCACATCCTCATCTGCCACGACTACGATGGAATCACCGATCGACTCTAAATATGCCTTAAAATCCATCTCCGTCTTAATATTAAACACTTTATTCAACATAATAATAAATTCTGTGCAGTAGCCGAATTTTATATCCGCACTTGCCTGCGCTTCCAGACCTGCTCCCGCAGATTTACCATCTGAATGAGACGTCTGTTCGGAACTCAGCGTCAGATCAATTTCTTTACCGGTGTATGCGTCATATACTCCCTTTAACACCTGCATGAGTCCTTGACCGCCAGAGTCAACCACACCTGCCTGTTTCAAAACCGGAAGCATATCCGGAGTCTGTTCCAAAACTTCATCCGCACGTTCAATCACCTGCGCCAGGAAATCCGCCATGTCCTCCATGCCGCTGTCTGCCAATTCCCGGGCTTTAACTGCCGCTCCTTTAGCTACAGTTAAGATTGTGCCTTCCTTGGGCTTCATGACCGCCTTGTAAGCAGTCTCTACCGCCTTCTCAAAAGCCGAAGCGACAACCGGAATCGTAACCTCATCATATTCCTTGACAACCTTCGTAAAACCGCGAAACAACTGGGATAAAATAACGCCGGAATTACCTCTGGCGCCTCTTAAGGAACCGGAAGAGATGGCTTTACACAGTGACTGCATATCCACATCGCCCATATCATGAAGAGCAGCAACCTCCCTTGCCGCCGACATAATCGTCAGCGTCATATTCGTACCAGTATCTCCGTCAGGAACCGGGAAAACATTTAATTCATTGATCCATTCTTTCTTACTTTCAAGATTCTTTGCTCCTGCCAGAAACAACTTTGCCATTGTCCCGGCATTAATCGTATTTGAAACCACCTCACTGTCCTCCCTTAGTCAATCACTTTGACACCTTCAACGAAGATGTTTATTTTTTCTATTTCTATTCCGGTAAACTCTTCCACTTTATACTTTACATTGCTGATCAGATTATCCGATACTGCAAGAATACTCACGCCGTAAGCCACGATAATATGAAAATTAAGCGTCAGCTTATTATTGTTTAAAAGCACCTGAATTCCTCTTGTCATGCTGTCCTTCTTGAGCAGTCTGACAAGTCCGTCCCTGACGTTCATGATCGCCATACCGACTACGCCGAAGCATTCCATCGCCACCGTACCGGCATACTGCGCAACGACTTCCTGATCAATCGAAATATTCCCCATATGAGTGTCCATTGAAGAAACTTTCATAAGTTACCTCCTTATTATTCTGAATATACATTGATATTATAACCCGATCTACTAAAAAATGAAACAAAAAATATCCATAATTTACCGATAGTTCATTTTTCATCTTATTTTTATGTCCAAAATATGTAATTTTTGCTTGCATTCCGATTTACTTTCTGCTATTATACAAATGTTGTGTGGGTGAATAACCGGCACTAGAAGCTTTAAATAAAGCAAATAAGAAGCGATTGTATCGTTAGGAGGTGCAAAGATGGCTAAATGTGATATTTGTGGTAAAGGCGCTCATTTCGGGAATAACGTAAGCCATTCTCATAGAAGATCTAACAGAATTTGGAATTCTAATGTCAAGAATGTTATGTGCAAAGTGAACGGCGCAAACAAGAAGCTGCATGTCTGCACACGCTGCTTAAGATCCGGCAAAGTAGAGAGAGCTTAATTCCTGAGAACAGAATATGAAGTAAAAAGTAAAGCCGACCTGTATAAGGACGGCTTTTTCTGATTCGATTCATTTCTCTGATATATATAATATATACTGCTCCTATGCCTGCTTAAATCCTTCATAAGAACTTTTCAGGCTCTCGTACTCTCTGTTGATCCGCTGGATCATCTCCTTATCCCCCGACAGATTATCGGGATGGAATATTTTAATCAGATCTTTATACCGCTTCTTTAATGCAAGCGGATTGCTGACACCCTGAAAGAAAATCGATACTTCTAATCCGTTTTCATAGACAGTCCGTTCACCCATGATTTCCCGTTCGGCAGCTAATCTCGCCCACTCCTTTTCCAGCCGGCGTCTGTCTATATCAAGCTGACTGAAGCCGCTCTGCAGGATCTCCAACGTTTTCTCAAAAAACAGGGTGTCCGACATGAG
>CAMWMS010000269.1 GCA_947175435.1 uncultured Lachnospiraceae bacterium
CCACATTGTCGTTCTTATCATAGAGTACATAAGCCAATGTATTCTCATAGTCCGTGCCCTTTTTCAGCGTCTTGCCATTCTGGTCTGTAATGACCGGATTCACCTTGTTCCACTTCTGTGCACTGGTCTGATCCGGCGCAGTTGCCGTCAGATTCTTAAGACTCTGTTTTTTGATCTCAAAGTTAAACGGCTTCGTTCCTTTATAATTACCTTTACCTTTAACCTTTAGTTCCGCTGTAGCCCCTTCTGTCACCCGCGTATTCTTTGAATAGGTTACGGTATAATCCGTACCCGGAACAAGTTCTTTGCCTCCAACATTTACCTTTACTGCCGGTTTGCTACCGCCTTTTTCATATGATACCGCTGTAGCACCATCAATAGCGACAGTGGCATCAGCAACATCATGTGCACTTATTGTAAAAGTCTTCTTAACGGTTCCGGTATATCCATTAATACCGGTTACGACAGCGGTCGCCTTCTTGCCCGCATTAATATTGTTCTGATACGTTACCGTATAATCGGTATTTTCCTTCAATCCTTCGATCGTTACACCCGGTTTTTGCTGTGTTCCGTCATAAACAAACGATCCGGTTGCCAACTTGACAGCACTTGCCTTGATCGCGGTTCCGGAAATCTTGAAGGTTTTTCTTACTTCCCCTACATATTTCCCGCCTTTATCCGGCGTTCCCGTTATAATTACAGTCGCCGTACCGATTTGATCATTGTTATCATAAGACAGGTCATAGTCCTTACCACGCTGCAGCGTCTCAGTCTTATATGTCAGGCTAATGTCCTCATCATCTAAAACGACACCGCCTTCTTTCCATGACTTAGTCTTAGCTTTTAGGTTTACTTTTACGCTGCTCATCAAAATCTGCGCATTATTGTCAGCCTTAGTGTTCACAAGGGTAATCTTAATCTTTCTGGAGCCTTTGTAAATACCATTGTTCTCTTTTGCCTTTACTTCCACATTATACGTGCCGGAAGTCACATATGCACCTTCGGATTTGTCAGGAAGCACCACTTCATATAATTGGGCGTTTACTTTCTTTCCCTTCCATGTCACCACGGGTTTCACACTTACCGGATTACCGTTCGTTGACGCGGCTACATACAAATCCGCAATGCTAACATCGCTATCATTCTCCAGATCTACATAGTCAATGTTAAATGACATCGTATAACTTCCAGTATAATTGCCTTTTCCCTTTATGATAACGTTGGCCTCGCCCACCTTTGTATTGTTCTTATAGGTTATGGAATAGCTCTTGTTTGTCAGAAGGTTTTCACCGTCGTATACCTTCACAACCGGTTTGATAGCCTTGCCGGTATATGTAATGGTATTGTTATCGCCAAGCAGTTCTTCCCATTCTTCCGTCCACTCTGCCCAAAGACCCTCTTTGGCAGGAGTAACAGGGGTACTGGAGGTAGCGTATAGATAGAAATCGTCTACGGTTCCCCATCCGCCAGCTACTGCATCAACCACCATTCCTACTTCCAGATAATCACCTTCTGAAAGGACAATACCCGTAATTTCCGGGTTCTGCCATACAGCCCATCCTGCTAAGGAGCATGAAGCTGTCTTTGTTTCCTTCAGTATACCTGCACTGTCATATACATTTGCTACAACTTCTGCCGTAGTTCCAAGTGAATCACCTTGAATATATCCGCCGAATGTATAGGTGCCTGCATTTAGATTTTCTATTCTTTGCATTACAGTAGACTTTACAGCGCTTTCATCCCAGAAATGTACTCCATAAGATCCACTGCGGGGATCTTCATTTTTACGTGCGGTTCCATTTCCTGCGATCACCCATGCCGACATATCTTCGTCTTCAAATCCAGGATTGATAAGTTCGGGCACAGTAACCGGCTTTACAGTTATGGTTAATGTAACATTCTTTGTCGCCGTTGCGCTGCTGCCATCGCTCAATGTATATTCGCAGGTTACAGTACCTCTGACTTCATATTCACCCGGTTTTTCCGTATCTAACTTAGCCTGATCATCCTGATTCCATTCAACCGCATATTCTTCCGAAGTTCCGTCATTAAAGAACACCGTCACTTTTTCGGGATATGCAACTGTCTCACCTGCATTGATCGTTACTGAAGGATTCTTCACGTCCGCAACTGCTTTTTCAGCCGTTGCACCGGTTCTGATATAACTATATACCTTAGCAGTCGCAAGTGCTGTACCGTCAAAGCCAAACCATGCCTGATTATCTACCGCACTACCGCCATACCACTTTCCTGCATCCTCAGGATCATACTCACCGCCATAGCTGGCTGCCCATCCGGAACCCTGCTGTTCCCATGCTTCCTTATTTTTATTATATAATTCCTCGTTCTTGGTTCCGTCTTCCTCATAAACATAATACGGGGAAAGCCATGCGGACTCCCAATAGAAGACACCTATGCTGCTGCCTGCTGCTACGCCTTCCACTTTATTAACATTGTTTGCCGCCTCGACAACCGCCCTGATCTCATCTGCCTGTCCCTGAACGGAAAATGCATAGGGCTGGTCCGTATCATTCTGTCCTTTACGCACCGTGTTATCATGTCCGTCCTGATCGTCTAACGTAGTAGCCCAGGATGTTTCCGCAACCATGACTTTCTTGCCATAGGTCTTGGCTACATTGGCCAATACGGAAGTCAGATTATCGGTTGTTCCATGCCAGAATGGATAATACGAACTCGCAAATACATCATAATCAACATTCTGGTCATTCAGATTCTTTGCAAGGCTTGCATAATTGCCGCTTCGCTCCGGATTGGTAAAATGTACCGCTACGAGGCAGTTCGGATCGACCTCCCTGACCGCTCTGCTTCCGGCATTATAAATCTTAGCTGCCGCTGCCCATCCATCACTGTTATAGGATACGCCGCAGATACCATTGGTCGTCTCATTTCCGACCTGCACCATGCCGACATCAACACCGGCAGTTTTTAATTCATTCAAGCTATTTTTTGTAAACTGATAAACTGCATCCGCCTTATCATCAACAGACATACTCGCCCATGCCTTCGGTGCCTGCTGTTTACCCGGATCTGCCCAGAAATCCGAATAATGGAAGTCAATCAGAACCCTCATGCCCGCATCCGTCGCCAGTTTACCCATTATCTTCGCTTTATCTACATCATTGTTACCGCCGCCGTAACCGTGTCCCTCACTGTCATAAGGATCATTCCATACACGGATACGAATCCAGT
>CAMWMS010000270.1 GCA_947175435.1 uncultured Lachnospiraceae bacterium
ATTGAGACACAGGGGTATTTCTCGCTTCAGATTGCCGAGGCTATGAAGCAGCTGGGGCATGAAGTTTTTATTTATGATCTGGCGCGGGCATGGAATAGTACAGAGAAATTCTTTCGTTTTTTTGAAAAAGGAAATACGGTGCTGATCAATTTCAATTTTCATGGTATGAGCGGTGAGGAATATTTTTTAGATGAAAATGACACAATGATGTGGGATGCATTGGATATACCGAGTTATAATATCGTGGTAGACCATCCGATGTATTATCATCATTTTCTGGAGAAAGTTCCGCGAAACTATCATCATATCAGTATAGACCGGAATCATGAGAAGTATATGCGGCGTTTTTTTCCGGAGATTGCATGTGCGCCGTTGTTGCCGTTAGCGGGGACGGAGTTGTATCCGAATAAGTCAAATGTACCGGTCGCTTATCGTAAGTATGACGTGATGATGGTGGGTAACTATTGTGTTCCGGAGACATTTGAGCAATATATTACAAGGATTGATGACGAATATACGGCCTTCTATCACGGGATGATCGACGATCTTCTTGCAAATCCGTGTAAGACGGTGGAAGAAGTGGCGGAAGCACATCTGAAAGAAGAATTAGATGAGGTGCCGGAAGACGAGCTGAAGAAGGTGATGGCGGCACTCACTTTTATTGACTTGTATGTGCGTTATACGGTGCGCGGCAGAGCCGTGCAGCAGCTTGTGGATGCGGGGATCAAAGTGCACGTTTTCGGAGACGGCTGGGATTCGCTTACATGCAAGCATGAAGAGAATCTAATTTTGATGAATAATTTAGATTCAGTTGGGTGCCTGAAAAAACTGTGTCAGACGAAAATATCGCTTAATGTGATGCCGTGGTTTAAGGACGGCGCACATGACAGAATTTTTAATACAATGTTGAACGGGGCAGTATGTCTAACAGATTCAAATGTATATCTGGACAGTATATTACATGACGGGACAGACAGTTGTATCTATTCGCTGGAACACATGGAGCGTCTGCCGGAAATCGCGGCGAGGCTGCTTGCCGATCCTGATCGGATGCAGAGGATTGCTGATGAAGGTTATAAGCTCGCCAAAGCAGGACATACGTGGGCGCATAGGGCGAAGCAGCTACATGAATTGATAGAAGGCGAATAGGATATACGAGAAAGCTGCATGAGTTGACAGAGGATGAATAAGATAATAATTGCATGGGTTGATAGCGAGTGAGTGTAGAAAGGTTCCATGTGTTGTGTTGGCTTATATAGAATAGAGCTGAGAAGAATGTATGTACAGAAATGATCGGTTTGAAAGAAGGGTATAAATATGGATATCATAGAAAAGCGCAAACAGAAACATGAGGAGCGCGTTAAAAGATTATGCGAACGGAATAAGCGTATTCATGCGCTGCTTAAGAAGCATGCTTCCGATATTCTGAATTCGGAGAATTTCAAGGGAACTAGGAATCATATTCAACACGGGTCCGTGACGGTTTACAATCATTCCATGGATGTGGCAAGGTACAGCCTGCTTTTAAATAAAAAGTTAGGGCTCAAATGTAATGTACATGATTTGATCCGCGGGGCACTTCTGCATGACTATTTTCTCTACGACTGGCATGACAAAGATTATCTGTCAGAGCGCAAGCGGCTGCACGGGTTCTGGCACCCGGGCATAGCCTTGAAAAACGCAGAGAAAGAATATCAGTTAAACGATACGCAGAGGGATATCATTCATAAGCACATGTGGCCGTTGACCGTAGTGCCGCCTATGTGCAAAGAAGCATGGGTAGTTACGGCAGCGGATAAATATTGTTCCCTGTTGGAGACGGTAAAACTCCACAAGGGACACGATGGGAGAAAGGCATCTTGAGATTCAGGATATTAGGATTCGGAGTCAAAAGACACAGACTCGGATTGAAGACACAGATGAGCGGATATGGCGGTGGGGAAAGGAAGGCTTTGTAGGATGTACGAACAAAATCATGGGACAAAGAGTCTGTACGCCGCACTGTCTGCATATGGGGACAGCGATTATTATCCGTATCATATGCCGGGACATAAGCGCAGCCGCCATGCGGGTGAAATGGCGCGGTATTATGATATTGATATTACGGAGATAGACGGATTTGATGATTTGCACCATGCAGAGGGTATCCTTCGGGAAGCACAGGAGCGGGCGAATCGTCTGTACGGCGCGGAGGAAACTTATTATCTGGTAGGCGGAAGCACCTGCGGCGTATTGGCTTCGATTATGGCGGTGGCGGAGCGGGGAGCGGAGATTCTGATTGCACGCAACTGTCATAAATCTGTTTACCACGCGGCAATTCTGCAGGAGCTGCGCGTACATTACTGTTATCCGGCAATGCTGGAGGAGTACGGGATCTATGACGGAATCGGGGCGGAAGATGTGGCCTGTATCTTAGAGGAATACCCTGATTGCAAAGCGGTGGTTATCACCTCACCGACATATGAAGGGATCATGTCCGATGTAGGCGCTATCGCCAAGGCGGTGCATGAGAGGGATAAAATACTCATCGTAGATGAAGCGCACGGCGCTCATTTAGGGCTGGACCGGCATATGCCGAAGGGAGCGGTTGCGGCAGGTGCGGATCTGGTGATACATAGTCTTCATAAAACGCTTCCGGCCATGACGCAGACTGCGCTTCTTCATGTACAGGGAGAACGGGTTGACAGAGAACGGCTGCGCAGATATTTGAGAATGCTTCAAACCAGCAGTCCGTCTTATGTGATGATGGCGAGTATGGATTCCTGCATCTGTTATGTGGAATCACAGGGCGCGGCAGATTTTGCGCAGATGCGACGGCAGTATGATTTTTTTTGTAAAAAAACGAAGATGTGTCAGCATATAACGATTGGGAAAACGACAGAAGTGTCAGAAAAACAGCAAACATATCACATGATTGGCTGGGATATCGGAAAAATTGTGATATTTGTGCGCAATTCGTTATGGAACGGACAAAAGCTGTACGATGTTTTGCGGGAAGAATATCACTTACAGATGGAGATGGCGGCGGGTAATTATGTGGTAGCGATTATGACTCTTATGGATACCGAAGAAGGCTGGCAGAGATTGGCTGATGCATTGGTGCAGATTGATGATAGGATAGAGAAGGAGATGTCGCAGTCCGCAGCCGGAAAGAGCCGGACGACAGATTATGAAGCAGCAGAACGGATTTCTGCGGAACAAGGCATAAG
>CAMWMS010000271.1 GCA_947175435.1 uncultured Lachnospiraceae bacterium
CTCTCCTCCAGGCCGCCTTGTCCATCGGCGCATATCCCGTCATCGGGAAGATCATCCCGTCATGTTTGCCGCGCAGCATTACCGGAAGGTCATCCAGGAAAATAAACTGCGCTTCGCCCGACTGCATGACATGCTTTCCAGACCCGAACTCTGCTCCGGTATGCAGATCACGGAACCCGACCACTGTCGCAGCCCAAGAATCCATAATCTCCACCGTAACCTCATACAAATTCGGTGTGAACTCATTCCACAGTTCGATCCTCTGTCCCTCCGGAATCTCCATCCGCCAAGTATATTCTGTCTCTTCCGGCCGCAGAACAATCTCCTTGCATGTCCGCAAAAGTATATCAGCCACACCTTCACGCTTTTCCGGCCCTGCACCGTCATCTTCTCCGATAGCGGTGCACTTTCGCACCGTACAGCAGGCAGTTACGGTTCTGTTTTCCGCACAATCCCCGTTCCTTCTGCCGGCTTCGTTTTCTCCGCTGATCACATTCTGCCTGTCAATTCCATTTCCCCGACACGCCGCCGTAAAATGCACCTCCACACTCCTTAAGCGCGCCTTAGCATCGGCCCGCAGATTCTCCACCCGCACGACCGGTTCCAGAATCAATGCGATCTGCCCCAGTATACCGTTCCAGTTCGTCTGGGTATCGGGCGAGGTCATATGCCCACCGCCGGTCTTATAGTCCACATTGCTCACCATAACAGTCAGCCTGTGACAGGACTTCGTCAGATATGCCGTCAGATCATAACGGTGCGCCGCAGCGAAGCTGTCCTGCGTCCCCACAAAACTCTCATCTACCCAGACATAGGAGACCCGCGTCCGCTCGATCACAAGCTGCGCCAGATCTCCTATATGTTCTTCCGGAATCTCCAGAGTCCGGGCATACCACGCATAGCCCTCGAAATGATAAGGCTCTGTCAGGTAACCCGTCTCCTTCGCATCCCCATGTATTCCTTTATGTGCCTCAGCAGTAGTGGTGGGCAGAACGATCTTATCCTCTAATGTCTGCCCATAATATTTTTGCCGTATGCCCTCTTTAGCCGCATCCGGCCGAAACTCCCATTCACCGCTTAAATCCAATCTTACCCCTGTCGTCGTCATATCGTACGCCACGCCGCTATCCGCATAATATATGCGCCGCCATGCTGCCTTTCTTCTTTTTTCCGCCTATACAAGCATCCCTCATGACGCGATTATACTCTATCCGATGACAGAAATCCATCTTTTTTACTCCGCCATATAGATCGCCACAGCCTTCTCGATCCGGTCAAGCGCCTGTTCTAATGACTGCGTGCCATTCATGTACCCGATCCCTTCCGTAAACACCGCTCCTTCCAGCATTTGATCGGGAACATACGCCATATTTACTGTTGACAGTTCTTCCCGCAGCGCCGCAATCAGCTCATCCGTCGGCCAGTAGATCGTAAAATCAATCATATTGCCTTCCTCATCCATGGTACAAACGCCGCCGTACCCTCCGTCCGCTCCCAAATACTCCTCCTTCGGCGTAAACTGCTTGTCAAATGCCGCCTGATTCAAGGGCAGTCCACCGTATGCACTCTGCGCTTCCACAGACAGGAACACATCCAGAAATCCGTAAGCCAGATCGTTCTGCTCTGACGCAGCGCTGATGCCCAGCATGGTATACGGCTCAAATACATTGCCGCACTGTCCCTTCATGGGCACGACTTTCGCCTCTTCAAGCCCCTTCACTCTGTCAAGCGATGTTATCTGCATGTAGTTATACGCTGCATCGACCCACCCGGCAATCATATGCTGCTCGCTGCCCACATACGACATAATATCCATATTGACGCTCCAGTCCGTCTCGTCCATGCGCAGACCGCTATATTCCTTCGTCCACTCGTTCCGCTGCTCATAATAGCTTATGACTTTCTCATCCAGACCGTCCATCTGGGCATCGAAGATGCGTTTGCACTGCTCCAGATACTCGCCGATCACGTCCTTGTCTATGCTGCCGTCCGCCGCGACCCATTTCGGCTCACTCACTCCCGCAAATCTTTTCAGGACACCGCGCTCGCCGCTGACGCCGAGAATGTTTCTCGTCGGATACTCCTCTCTGAGTTTCTCCACAACTTTTGCTATATCTGACATATCTGTCACATTTTCCATACCGTCCGTTGCAGCCGCAATCTTCGGAACTGAAACCGTCGACGGAACCACATACGCCTTACCGTCACGGGCGAGCGCGTCGATTATATTATCAAACAATGGCTCTTTTGCACTGTACTCCGCAAGGTAATCGGTCATATCGACCAACAATCCTTTTTCTATATAAGAGTCAAGCGGCAGACCGTCCATCACCAGAAGATCCGGTCCTTCCCCTGCCATGATTTCCGTATTCAGCTTCTTGATCGCATCCTCTCTCGTCACGGAACTGTCACCTCCCATGCCCACTTGATAAGACACGAAGACATCCGAATGTTCCATCTGATAATGAGAGATCGCCTGCCTGATCGAATCCTCCTCCTTGAGACTGTAAAGCGTCAGTATATTCTCCGGCACGGAAGGGATGTTGGGGTCATAGGTAAACTTGAGCACCTTACTGTTGGAAAAAAGTGCCATAAATACGCCCGACTCAAGCTGCACCATATCAGTAATACAATAATTCGGGTTAATGAGCTGCGAAAGATTACCATCTACGATCTGCTCCATCATATTGCCGCCTACCACATGTCGATGTATCCCTCTCTTGCCTACAACATAGACAGTACTGTCCTCACCGGGAAGAAGGAACATCGTAGCGTAATCTGTCCCGTTAAAGTTCCGGTCATCATAGTTGCTGTCCACAAACTCCGTAAGCACCTCGTCCGGAATAAACGCTTTCGCCCCCAGATCGTATACCGCCGGCGTATCCGCCTCGTCCCAATCGTTGTCGATGACCAGCAGATTATCCCTGACCCAGATCCACTGCGGATTATAATCCAGCGTCAGAATCTTCTCTTCACTGCCGTCCCGCTGTATCTCATAGATACCCCGATATGTACTTGCGAAGATACGATTATCCGTGCCAATCGCAACCTGCTCAAAATGCATTTCCTCTTCCGTCAGCTTCGCTGTCACCGGGATCTCCGTGCCGTCCGGTAAAAACAGCGTCAGATAATAACTCCAGTTAAAGGGATCGTCAAACATACTTGATTCCTCCTCAGACTCGTCATCATCTGCATCCGACTCACCATCC
>CAMWMS010000272.1 GCA_947175435.1 uncultured Lachnospiraceae bacterium
GGATGTTTCCTGGTTTCGCAATGAAGCCTTTCAGGCGACTATGGCGGCGGGAAGAGAACTGGAACTGGATTATCTGAATCCGCTTCCCTACAAGGTGGCGACCGAGGCGGAAATACGCTCGGTTCTCGGCAGATTGTGGGAGGAGTCGGAGGGGATTGTCGGAAAGATCAGGCGGAAATTACGTCCTGCACAGAGCGCCTCTTTTGAAGAAAACGATTTGTATCATGAGCAGGTTTTTACCATGGATCACAAATATCTGGTAGGATATTGGGCGTGTGAGAAATATTATGCGGATATCATGGATCTTCTGCGGGCGGATATCACTTTTCCGCGAAGCGGGGACGAGGCGTTACAGAAGCGAAACGACGAGGCCATCCGGCAGATGGAGGAGACGGTTTCCGTCAGCGTGCATATCAGGCGGGGAGACTATCTGGATGATATGAATAAAGCGCTTTTCGGGAATATCTGTACCGAGGCATATTATGAGAGGGCGTTGGGATATATGAGAGAGAGATTTCCGGAGGCGGTATTTTTCATCTTTTCGGATGATATCCCTTATGTGAAAGAACACTATCAGGGGGAGCGGTATCGGATTATCGACTGGAACCACGGCCGGGACAGCTTCTATGACATGATGCTGATGAGCCGGTGTAAGCATAATATCTGCGCCAACAGTACGTTCAGTTTCTGGGGAGCCAGATTGAATTCCCATGATGATAAAGTCATGATACGGCCGTCCATTCATAAGAACACGCAAGTCTGCGTGCCGGAACAGATGAGGGAGCTGTGGAACGGATGGACGCTGATCACACCTCAAGGTGGACAGATAAATGGAGATTAGGATAATGCAGAAGGCGAAATATAAGATCAGTGTGATCGTTCCCGTGTACAATAAAAAAAATTACTTGGAACAGTGTATCAACAGTATTTTATCTCAGAGATACGGCAATTTGGAGCTTTTGCTTGTGGATGACGGGTCCGTGGACGGCAGCGGGGAGATCTGCGACAGGTATGCCGCGAAGGACGAGCGCGTCAGGGTGTTCCATCAGCAAAACGGCGGTCCCACGGCGGCGGTTATGACCGGAATGCGGGAAGCAGCGGGAGATTATTATACTTTTATAGACAGTGATGACTATGTCAGCAAAGACATGCTGGAGAAGATGGCAGGATGCCTTACCGGACGTGAGGGAGAGGTGGTCTGTTGCAACCATGTGCTGGAGAAGCAGAAGGAGACGGTTCCGGTGATCCAGCCGCTCACACCGGGGGTGTACGAGGGCGAGGAGCTGGAGGAAGAAATTAAGGATAAGCTTCTCGGCAGGGAGAACCGGATTATCCCTATGTCCCGTTGTATGAAGCTTTGCGAGAAGTCGGTTTTTGAAGGCAATGAGAAATATTATGATACGACGCTTCGCATGGGGGATGATTTTAATCTGATCTATCCGGCGCTTCTTAAGAGCAGCAGGATCGTTATTATGGAGGAAGCGCTGTTTTACCATTACCGTTATGTGGAGGATTCTATCGTGCATGCCTATGACCCGGACAATGCGAAGAGTATTGCCGGGTGGTATCAGGCGGTGGGACAGATCGTCCGCGAACAGAATGTTCCCGACGGAGAGGCGAAGCTTAATAGAGAATACTGTTATATGATGATGTACGTAATGAAAAATGAGCTGCGTAATCCCGATAAGAATTATGTGCAGAAAATACAGAACATTTTTATGGAGCCGGAGGTGCGGAGCAGGATCATGAACACCCCGCTGTCTGTTACGAGCAGGGCGAATGCTCTTTTGTACCTCGGCATGCAGTATCCTAACAAAACACTTCTGCATATCCTGAGAATGATTGTGAAGCGGTATGATGCTTCCGGTAAGAAGAAAGGCGTGGTCGGTAAGAATGGATAATCGGTTGGTAATGTATTTGCATGGGGGCAGCGGGAATCATGGCTGCGAAGCAATCATAAACAGCACATGCCACATGATAGAGGATATCCCGAAGCTTCTTGTGACGAACAGCGAGAAGGAGGACAGGTTTTATTCTCTGGAACCGCTGTGCGATATTTTACAGGAAAGGAAGATTGCGGAACATTTCTTCGCGCACGTGTTTTATTATGTCTGGCGGGCTGTGTTCCGTGATCCGGAATCTTTCATGCGGTATCGTTTCCGCAAGGTGCTGGGTAAGAATAGGGCACCGCTGTATATGTCCACGGGCGGTGATATGTACTGTTATGAATTGTCCAAGAAAGAGGCGATCGTTGCGAACAGCACTTTTAACCGTGCCGGCGCGAAGACGATTCTCTGGGGATGTTCGATTGAGCCGGAGCTTTTACAAGAGGCTGCAGTCGTTGAAGACATGAAACGGTATGCGCTGATTACGCCGAGAGAATCCATTACGGAAGAGGCGCTTCGGACAGCGGGCATCACGGAGAACGTAAAGGCCTTTCCCGATCCTGCGTTTGCGTTAAAGCCGGAGAAGATGGATTTGCCTAAAAGGTTTGCGATAGGAAAAACAATCGGAATCAATGTGAGTCCCATGATCGTGCGCCACGAGAAGGTGGAGGGAATCACGCTTGCCAATTATCGGAAGCTGATCGATCATATATTGCAGACTACGGAGGACTGTGTGGCGCTGATCCCGCATGTGATGTGGAATTATAATGATGACAGACTGACGCTTAAGGAGCTTTACCGGGGGTATGAGGGAAACGGAAGAGTAATGTTGTTTCCTGATTTGCCCTGTCAGAAGATTAAATATATTATTTCCAAATGCAGAGCTTTTATCGGGGCAAGGACGCATGCCACGATTGCGGCCTATTCGAGCTGTGTGCCGACGCTGGTGGTAGGATATTCCGTGAAAGCAAGAGGTATCGCGAGAGACCTGTTCGGCAGTGAGGAGCACTATGTCCTGCCGGTGCAGTCGCTGGAGAATCCGGAAGAACTGATACAGGCATATGACTGGATGATGGACAGGGAGCAGGAGATCAGGCAGAGACTTACGTCCTTAATGCCGGGGTATATTGCAAAGGCGGAGGAAGCAGGGGGAGAAGTCCGGAAAATATGGGAACAGGTAAACGGACAACAGGGGTCCGGGGATTCGGAAAGGCAATGCGATGGGCAGAGTCAGGCAGGCTGAGAAGAATATTTTCTTCGGCTATATAAGTAATATTATCATCATGATCATGGGGTTTTTGCAGAGAAC
>CAMWMS010000273.1 GCA_947175435.1 uncultured Lachnospiraceae bacterium
TACTGTCCCATGTTGAAGTTTACAGTATCTGCTGCTGTCTGCATTTCTGCGTCAATGTCAGCACCGTTGATGTAGTTCGTGATTGCCGTTGCAACTGCGTCACGTCCTTCGTAGTAGTAAACGCCGGTGATATTGGACGGTACTTTTGTAGAGAAGTCAACGATCTTAGCGGATACTGCGTCGCCACCGAAGAACTCATTCGGCTCACCGTATGCGCTGGAATCACCTGCCGGAGCCCATGTTGCCAGAGCGCCACTCGGAAGAATGTTATCGTATAACTCTGTGCTTCCTGCAAATGTGCTTGCAAGGAAATCAAATGCTAATGCCTGATTCTGGCAGCTGGTTGTTACAGCCCATGAAGAGCCACCGTTGTTGGAGTAGTTAGTTGCATTGGATACACCTACGAGGCTGGGCATATTGGTCAGCGCCCAGTTACCCTTCTGATCTTCTGCTGTCTGGATGGAAGCCATGATCCAGCATCCGTTGATCGTACCTGCTACGTCGCCGCTTACGAGAGAGCCTACATACTCATCCCAGCTGTTTACCTCGATCAATACGCCAGCATCTTTCAGCTTCTTGTATGTCTCCATAACAACCTTCAATGTGTCATTGCCTACGATATTTGCCGTTCCATCCTCGTTAAAGAGAGAAGAACCTGCGGACTGCATCATCATCATGATCAGGTCACATTCACCTGCCTGCATGGAGATGAGGGGTTTTCCTGTTGCTTCCAATACCTTCTGACCATTCTCGAGATACTGATCAAATGTGATATCTGTGAAATCATCAATTGTCAAACCTGCCTGCTCCAGATAATCTGTACGATAGCATGCAACTACTGCACCATTATCAAAAGGAACACCATAATTTTTGCCGTCGATTACGGAGTAAGCTACCTTACCTGCCGCAAACTGTGAGAAATCAACTCCGCTGTTTGTCAAGTCAGCGCAAACATCCGGGAAGCTGATAACGTTCTTCTGGAACGCATTATCCTGCATCAGGAAAATGTCAGGCAGTGTGCTCAGATCTCCGGAAGTAGCTGCCGTGGTAACTTTGGTCTGAACATCTTCCCAAGGTGTCTCAACCACGTTCAGTTTGAAGTCCGGATGGTCTTTCTGATATACCTTCTCTGCCTCATACATTGCGTTCATGTTAAATGCCGGGTCCCAGCACCATACCGTCAGTGTCTCTGCGCCATCTGCTGCCGGTGCCGCTGCATCGTCTGCTGCGGGTGCTGCCGAGTCATCTGCTGCGCTGTCTGCCGCAGGTGCTGATCCGCCGTCTGTCGATGCTGCGCCGTCATTGCCGCCGCATCCTACCAATGAAAGAATCATGGTAGTTGCCATTAAAGCTGCCAAAATCTTTCTTTTCATTTTAGTTTCCTCCCATTCGTTGTTGGTAGCATTAAATACCACCTTGTTTTGTGCACATTGTGCATCAGCTTGTTTCTTTATTTCTCAATCGTCGGAGACATTTCGTCAATTTGTATAACTATATGCCCCTTTTTAATTGATTATGTATGCATTATAACTCTACGGCACTTTCGTATGTTGCTATCAAAAATCAAAAAAGAGGCAAATTCGACCATGAATTTGTCTCTTAAACGTTTACGTTATTGTATTTATCACAATTCTTAGAAACATACTTTTTTATTAAAAAGGCAGAAACTACCATCCTTTATAGGCAGAAATTTTATAGTTGAGCAGTTTACCTTCATAGTTCTCCGGATGAATCTTCCACTGATACGGCGTGATCCCCAGTATTTTCTTAAAATTACGATTAAAAGTGGAAACCGATTGAAACCCGCACTTTTGGGCCACCAGTTCCATACTGTCCGCAGATTTCTTCATAAGCTTACACGCCATCTGTATCCGCACCAGATTCACGTAATCGGACGGTGTCATATTCATGGTCTGCTGAAAAATCCGCCTGAAATGTGTCTCCGACATGTGACTGACCGCTGCCAGCTCCCCAACCGTCAGTTCCTCTGCGTAATGCTTACTGATATGGTGCAGCGCAAAGGAAACTCTGGATACACCTCTGCTCTGCTTACGCACTCTGCCGGGAGCCTTATGGTTCATCCTCGCAATGTTCATGAGCAGCGACTGAATCATTCCCGACACACTCTCAGCATAGAATTCCTTCTTATACCGCATTTCTTCCATAATGGCACGAATCAGTGCCGCTGTCTCAGGATAGCTGCTTACTTTCACTGCCCAGGCACGGTTATTAATCAGCGCGGCCAGATCATCCGCATAGATAGGATTGTCCCTATGGACATCGCGCAGAAATGCGTCCACATCAATAAAGAGAAATTCCCAGCGGTTTATGGAGAAATTCTCACTCTCCGTATTATGCGGAAAGTTCCGCGGAATCACAGTAAAAATATCGCCGGAATAGAATATCTCTTCTTCATCCAGAATCACTTCGCCCGCACCGTCATAACAGAACCCGATCTCCATATAATTATGGAAATGCATGCATTCTACGCCGTCACCATACGGACGCGCCCACGTCTCTCCCAGCAGCGCAAGACACGGCTCATTCTGCGGAATCTCATAATAGCGAAACTGTAGTTGTTTTTTCTTCCTATTTACGCCATTCATAGTAGATGCACCTCTGTTTTCGGTCTATCCGCCGCGATTCTGTTCCTCATTCCTGCATTTTTTACTGCAGTGCAGCCTGTTCGGATCTCAAATGTACTTTACGTCTCCGCCATATACAGTAAAGAATCGTCAGCACAGAGACAAGATTCGCCGCAATAAATATGGGATTAGGGCCGTAACGCACTCGAATCGTATGCTCTATGCCGTCACCCTGCACCGCAAAGCGCATTCTGGCACCGTCGCCCCGCCTGATCTCAAGTTGGTTCCCATTCTCATCATATGCCCGATATCCCGAATAATCCTGAATTGGCAGTTCTATATAACCGCCTTCCTCAGTTGCCGTGTACGCTACCGCGGCACGCGTACCTTTTTTCTGATACTGTCTGACCGCTATCGCATTCAGATCGGAAATGATCACGCTGTTCGTCAACGACTCGTCCGTCGCGCCGCCAAGCCTCCACTCATGCGGATAGAACAGCCCTACGCTCGTTCCCAGTTTGCTCTCATGTCCCTTGGAAGCCACCGCCTCTGCATTATCATACGGCATATGACTATTATCTGCCGG
>CAMWMS010000274.1 GCA_947175435.1 uncultured Lachnospiraceae bacterium
GATTGAGTCCCTTGTCCATCTCATCCACGGCAACTGCAATCTGGTCACTTACATTCGTCAATACTTCCGATGCCTCGGACAGTCCCGCGGTGGAAGCCGTTACATTTTCCGTAGTATTTAATACCTGCAAAATCAGGTTGCGGGAATTGCGTATCATATCCGCAATGCTTTTCACCAGAACTTTAAATTCGTCCCTGCGTCTCGTATTCATGCTTACTGTCAGATCCCCGCCGGACACTACCTGCAGTTTCCTGCTGATTTGTCGTATGGTAGAGGCAATCCCTGCAATAATAAGGATTCCCACCACAATCGCAATTACCCATGACAGAATCACGATGAAAACAGTTACCTGCTTAATGGAAGCCGCTCCCGCACTGACATAGCTTACCGGCACCATACCGCAGATTGCCGAACCGTTTTTATAGCTCTTGCTCACCATAAACAAATAATCCCTGTTATTATAAGTAACATAATCAATAATCGTTGCCGCCGTATCCGCCATAGCTTCCATAAAATAAGGCTGGTTTACAAAAGAAAAATCTCCTCCTGTCAACACTTCTTCCCCCTGCATCAGAAGTTCCCTCCCGTCTGCAGTTACAAATGCCGACATACTCTCCTCACCCAAACCCAAATCCCGCAGAATATCCGCAATCGTCCCGCTGCTGTAATCCACCACGATACATGCCCGCTTCGTCGTCATCGGACGGATGTAAGAACAGGCATAACTGTCCGCTTTATAACCGTTGTAATATTTCGCCAGCGTTTCATCAATGTAGCTATGAGAACCGACCCAGTCGCCGCGCAACGTGCCGAGGCATGACGCTTCCTCTTTATCCGCCAGCTCCTTATAAAAACCGGGAATGGTCACGGCATCGTCATAGGTGGACACCAGACTCAGACTGTCCCCCGGAATAATATACATATTCGCCACAAAACCGTTTCCCTCCTGTTTCACATTCAAATCCACGGAAACACTTTCTTCAATTTCCTGCCGCTTATAATCATTATAAATAGCGCCGGACGCCCAACGCACCAAATCCGTATTGTAATATAACTGCTCCGATTCCGAAACCGCGGATTCAAAACCGAAATCCAGATATTCCACTGCCATGGACATTGCCTTGGACATGGAATCTTCGTAATTCGCTGTCATTCCGGCTTCTGCCAGCGAATAAGAAACCATACCGATAATCATGGTACAGATTAACGGAATCGCAAAACCAATGACCAGTTTCACCTTAATTCCTATGGTAAGCTGCCTTTTTTCCACAGCATTGTTCCCTGTTGTATTGTTTTCTTTTTTCGCCAAAATTTTACCCTCCTGAACTTAGGAACTGTGCAAAAATAATCTTACCATTTTTGCTTGTCTAAAATCACATATGCTTCGTTGTCGTCAACTCGGCGTACCCCGGTACGCCTCATTCCTTCGCCTTGCCTATGCGGTTTTATCCATCGCAAAATGGCAAGTTATTTATGCACAGCTCCTTAAAGAAATATTTCCAACCTTACTGTGCGCGACGAATCATATCCAGATAGGAACGCAGCCCGTTTTCCTCCGCATAACTATCCTGAATTGCTACCGCCGGTTCCTTGAAACTTGCTATGTTCATTTTATCGTAATCTGTCACTACCGCGCCTTCCGAGATACATTTTTCTTTGGAACTGTCCATCATCTCATAAGTCACGGAACGCTCCTCAAGGGTAGCTGCCAAAGCCGCCGTATCAATCCAGTTTTTCTGTTCCCCTGTCAGACTATCGTAAAAATCACCGTTCATAATAAACAGACGGGTGGTATAATCGTGATGCGTCTCACAGATGTATTTCCCGTTCGGTGTGGTATGATGTTCTTTCAGCATCAGATTTGTATAATCATTTTCTGCGGAATCTACCTCATTCTTATTCAGGGCATCGTACAAATCCCCCCAGCCCACATTCACCGGAACGGCGCCGATGCCAGTCCAGAAATCCGACACCACACCGGAAGTCTGGGTACGAATGGTCAGCTCTGCCACATCCTCTGCCGAGGTAATTGGTATCCTTCCATAATAATCCCGCACGCCTGCTGACCAGTACCCCATAATACGGTATTTATTTCCGGTCTTCTGCAAAATTACATCCGTCATTGCCGAACCGAACTCTCCGTCCATGGCAGCTTCCCAATGGCTGAAACCGTCAAAGAGATACAGAAGGGAAAGCATATTTACCTCCGACACTCCCGCCGAAGACATATTTCCCGGTGAGCATACCGCCATCTGAATCTGTCCGGCATCCAGCATACTTATCAATTCCGCTTCATCCTCCGACAAATCCCCGTCGCTGCACACCACAGAAATGGTCCCCCCGGAAAGTTCTTCTGCCACTTCCTTAAAAGTCTGTAACCCGAAATGATATGGATTATCCTGTGAAGTCTGATTAGAAGCTATTGTCAGAATGAGCTCCGGTTCTTCTGCTTTAGCAGCAGCGGATGCGTCCCCTTCTGTGACAGAGCCGATGGTTCTCCTCCTGGAAGCGCTGTCATTTCCGCAGCCGCATATTGTTCCAAACAACAGCACACTGACCAAAGCTATGGATAACATTTTATGCTTTTTCATAATCATGTACTACCTCCCATCCTCTTTTTCTTCTTTCTTTTTTCCCCAATACACACCGCTTAAATCACGTGCATCATATCATTTTAAATTTTTCCATGCAATATCTATGACTTTTTTCGTCAATATTATCCACATTTTAGTCAAGAATGAAGACAATTAGAGGCACCACACGTAACAGTTCAGCCATTTTGTTTAACAGGACGGACGCCCCAGCCAAAGGAATTCCGCGGCAACAGGGGCGTCCGTCCTACCAGACAATATGACTGAACTCTTTATTATACTGACGTTTTATTGTTTATCGAATCATGATTTTACGTGCTGCATTGATGCCGATTTTATAAGGCAAGGGTCTGAGGTCGTGGTCAGCTTCCTTTAGTTTCTCACGAATTTTGATATGCTGCGGGCAATGTTTTTCACACTGGCCACAGCCAACACATTGTGATGCAAAACCGGGTTCCCTGCGCAGCCCCATGTTCTGAGCAAATTCAAAGCGGGCGGAGGACTTTTTCTCCATATACATCAGATTGTAATAATAGAAATTGCCCGGAATATCCA
>CAMWMS010000275.1 GCA_947175435.1 uncultured Lachnospiraceae bacterium
ATTATTCCTCTCTACAAGGCCGTTATTTCGCTCTCTATTCTCTTTTTGGGACTACACCATTTTGCCCTCACAGGATATTCGGGTGTGCCTCGGGATATCTCATCAACATTATTTAAAATATGCTACGCCGGACTCAAATATCTTCAAATCCTGTTCTCCGTAAATATTGATCGCAACGCCCTCTCCTCTTCTCTCGGAGTGCGCCATCTTACCTAAAATACGTCCGTCGGGAGACGTAATACCTTCGATGGAAGCGTAGGAACCGTTGATATTCCACTCTTCGTCCATCGACACGTTTCCGTCTGTGTCCGCATACTGTGTGGCAACCTGTCCGTTTGCAAACAGTTTATCGATCCATTCCTTCGGCGCTACAAATCGACCTTCTCCGTGGGATGCCGGGTTTACATAAGTATTTCCAAGTACTGCTCCCTGCAGCCACGGGGACTTATTGGAAACCACCTTAATATATGCCATCTTGGAAATATGACGGTTGACTGTATTGAAAGTCAGCGTCGGAGAATCTTCTTTCTGTCCGACAATCTCACCGTAAGGCACCAGTCCCAGCTTAATCAGCGCCTGGAAACCGTTACAGATACCCAACGCCAATCCGTCCCTCTCATTTAACAGCTTACTCACCGCCTCTTTGATCTTAGCATTCTGAAAAGCGGTGGCAAAAAACTTCGCGGAACCGTCCGGCTCATCACCCGCGGAAAATCCGCCGGGGAACATGATGATCTGCGCCTGCCCGATTGCTTTCTCGAACACTTCCACGCTCTCTCTGATATCATCCGCCGTCAAATTCTTGAACACTTTCGTGATAACATCCGCTCCTGCTCTCTCAAAAGCCGCGCCGCTGTCATACTCACAGTTCGTTCCCGGAAATACCGGAATAAATACGGTAGGTTTCGCTACCTTATTTTTACATATATAAATCTCTTTTGCTTCATATAAATCGGAACCAACTTTACTCTTATCTTTTCCTGCCGTGTACGGGAACACCTTATCCAGCTTGTCCGTCCAAGCCCGTAATGCCTCGTCCATAGCGATCGTCACGTCACCGTAGACAAATGCAGGCTCATCTGTCACCGTACCGACTACCGTGTAACTTAAAACTCCATCCTTTACGTCCCCCGCTGCCGCAAGTTCTGCAACGGCTTCCGCCGGCATCTCCGCAAGAATCTCTCCGAGTCCGTTGCCAAATAGATTCTCCGCCGCAAGACCGCTCTCCACGGTCACGCCCAATTTATTGCCAAATGCCATTTTACCGATGGCTGCTGCCACGCCCCTGGCATCAAGCGCATATGCAGATACAATCTTTTTCTGTGACATAAGTGCCAGTATCGTGTCGTACACTTTCATGACATTTTCATATACCGGCAGATCATACTCGTTCTTGGCGATATGGAAACGAACCAGCTTATTACCGGATTTCTTAAGTTCCGGAGTCACGATATTGCCCTGTTTACTGATATCCACCGCAAAAGAGACAAGCGTGGGCGGTACATCTATATCATTGAAAGTGCCGGACATGGAATCCTTACCGCCGATGGACGGCAGTCCGTACCCCATCTGCGCATCGTAAGCACCCAGAAGTGCCGCAAACGGCTGGCTCCAACGGTGCGGTTCCTCGCTCATTCTTCTGAAATATTCCTGGAAAGTGAAACGGATCGTCTTATAGTCTCCACCGTTCGCCACGATCTTCGCCATGGATTCCGTCACTGCATAGATTGCACCATGGTACGGGCTCCAGCTTGATAAATAAGGATCAAACCCGTAACTCATCATGGTCACGGTATCCGTTTTTCCTTTTAAAACAGGCAGTTTCGCAATCATTGCCTGTGTTTCCGTCAACTGATATTTACCGCCGTAAGGCATGTATACGCTGCCGGCACCGATGGAAGCGTCGAACATCTCCACCAGTCCCTTCTGGGAGCACACATTCAAATCATTCAAAAGAGCCAGCCATGCCTTCTTAACATCCCCTGCTGCCACCGCATCCGCTACAGCAGGCGTAGCGATCTTCTTCAAATAATTGTCTTTTTCTTCCGGCATATCCACCGCTACGGCAGTCTCCTGATGGGCGCCGTTGGTATCGAGGAATGCCCTTGAAATATTGACGATCTCCTTGCCGCGCCATTTAAGTACCAGCCTCGGTTCCTTAGTCACCACCGCAACTTCCACTGCTTCTAAGTTTTCTTCTGCAGCATATCCTAAGAAAGCATCCACGTCTTTCGGAGCAACCACAACCGCCATTCTCTCCTGTGATTCGGAGATCGCCAACTCCGTGCCGTCCAGACCCGCATATTTCTTCGGTACTTTATCCAGATCAACTACCAGCCCGTCCGCCAGCTCACCGATGGCAACGGACACACCGCCCGCACCAAAATCATTACATTTCTTGATCAGTTTACTTACTTCCGCACGGCGGAACAATCTCTGAATCTTACGCTCTGTAGGTGCATTTCCCTTCTGCACCTCCGCACCACAGGTCTCTATGGAACTCTCCGTGTGTACTTTGGAAGAACCCGTCGCACCGCCGCAGCCGTCACGCCCTGTCCTGCCGCCTAATAAGATAATGATATCATCGGGATCAGAAGTCTCTCTGATTACATTTTTCCTCGGTGCTGCGCCCATGACCGCACCGATCTCCATTCTTTTTGCCACATAATCAGGATGATAGATCTCTTTGACCAGTCCGGTCGCAAGTCCGATCTGATTTCCGTAGGAAGCATAACCGCTTGCCGCGCCGCGCACAAGCTTCTTCTGGGACAGCTTACCTTTCAATGTATCTGCCACCGGCACTGTAGGGTCGGCCGCGCCCGTAACACGCATCGCCTGATATACATACCCGCGTCCCGACAAAGGATCGCGGATCGCGCCGCCGAGACAGGTCGCCGCGCCACCGAAGGGCTCGATCTCCGTCGGATGGTTGTGGGTCTCATTTTTGAAAAAGACAAGCCACTCCTCAGTCACTTTCTTATCTCCGTAATCCATCTCCACGGGAACCACTACCGAGCAGGCATTGATCTCATCGGTCTGCTACATATACTCCAGTTTGAAGTACTTTTTTAATTTGCGCATCGCA
>CAMWMS010000276.1 GCA_947175435.1 uncultured Lachnospiraceae bacterium
GGCCATGGTGGAGCTGACAGCCGGTACAGTGAGTCTGGAAGCCGGCGATTTACTTTATCCGTCGAAACTCAGACAGCATAGATTGTATCTGCAGAATCAGAAGGGACGGGAGATCGGTTATCTGTCTTTTCATGACGATCGTTTCTATTACGTTATTGTGCCCCTTTTTGAGCAAAAGAGAGTACAGATTAAGCTACAGGTGTCAGAAAAGCAGGAAAAAAGAAGACGCGGTAAAACTCCCGGATACAGGAATCTTCACTTATGGATCAAACTGCTTGACGTTTCCGAAAACTATGTGCCGGAAAATTTAAATTTGCAGATTGAGGAGTTAGTGGAATCATATAAAAAGGCGTAAAAATAAATTTTTTATATATAGGAGGACGAAGCGATATGTGTACGGCAGCGACATATAAGACGAAAGATTTCTATTTCGGCAGGACATTGGACTATGAGTTCTCTTACGGTGATGAAGTGGTCATAACGCCCAGAAATTATCCGTTTTGTTTCAGGGAAGCGGGAAATATAAATACACATTATGCAATGATCGGAATGGCGTATGTGTCGGAAGATTATCCGTTATACTATGACGCTGTCAATGAGAAAGGGCTGGGGATTGCGGGATTGAATTTCGTGGGCAATGCCGCCTTTTGGGATAGCAAAGAAGGCATGGATAATATTGCACAGTTTGAATTGATTCCATGGATTCTCGGTCAGTGCGCCACAGTGAAAGCGGCGAGGGCGTTAATGAAGAAGATGAATCTGTCAAAAGTCGCTTTTAATGAGAAGCTCCCGCTGTCACAGCTGCACTGGATCATTGCGGACAGCAGTGAAGCGATAACAGTGGAAGCGGTGAAAGAAGGCATCAGGATATATGACAATCCGGTGGGTGTTTTGACGAACAATCCGCCTTTTGACCGGCAGATGTTGGCGTTGAATAATTATATGCATTTGTCTGTGAAATCACCCGCGAACACTTTTGCAAAAGGTTTGGAATTAGAACGGTACAGCCGAGGGATGGGAGCTTTGGGACTGCCGGGAGATTTATCGTCACAGTCCAGATTTGTAAGGGCAGCGTTTGTGAAGATGAATTCCACATCCGGAGAAGGAGAAGCAGAGAGTGTCAGCCAGTTTTTCCATATTCTTAATTCGGTGGACCAACAACGCGGCTGCTGCGAATTGGACGATGGAAAGTATGAGATAACGATCTATACTTCATGCTGTAATACCAATAAAGGAATTTACTATTATACTTCCTATGATAATCACCAGATCACTGCGGTAGACATGCATAGGGAGGAACTGGACGGGGATGTGCTCATAAGATATCCGATGATCAAGGAGGAGCAGATCCGAATGCAAAATTAGTAAAAGTTATATGTTGTATGCCGGCAGGATCGGCAGATCAGGTACAATGCATAGAAAAAGACTGGGGTGGAGATATGAAGATTGCAGTGTTTTTTCCGGGAATAGGATATCATTGTGACAAGCCGTTGTTATATTACAGCGGAAAGATTGCAGGACAGCTTCAATATGAATTATGCAGGGTTAATTACGTTAATTTGAGCAGGTCATTGGAGGAAGCATTTACGCAGGCGCTTGCACAGACAGAAGAAATCCTGGCGCAGATCGATTGGAGCCGATATGAGGATATTGTGTTTGTGTCAAAGAGCATTGGTACGGTAGTTGCAGCCGCTTATGCCAGAAAACACGGAATAAGCTGCAGAAACGTCTATTATACGCCGGTAGCGCAGACTTTTGAGTTCGATCCACAGCCCGGTCTCGTTTTTCACGGCACCGCGGATTCCTGGGTGGAGACTGCGGTTGTTACTACTAAATGCAGGGAACATGACCTGCCGTTACATGTCATAGAAAGTGTCGATCATTCACTGGAACAAAAAGATGATACGATGAGAAGTCTTTGTATTTTGCAAAAAGTGATGGAATTAACAAAGAGTTATATCGCGGATATTTAAATTTTTCTGTAAAACATATTGCACACCGCACTTATTTCTGATAGACTGTCTTCATCCGAACAAATGGAATTCTGCTATGCATGTCAGGCATTTCGCCACGATTTCCATTATTCATTATAACAAAGGAAGTGACTTAAAGGATTTAAGTGTCAAAAGGTGCAAAATATAAGTTGAACAACTACGTGAACATTTTGTGTGATTTGCCAGTCTCAGTTTATTTAAGCACCTTTAAACACCTGATCCTTTTTAGGAAAAGGAGGGATGAAGTGTCATTTATTGGACATATAAGATGTTAGAATCAGACTATAGTTTTTAAAAATATGATTGACAAAATCGAACATCCGTTTTATTCTGATATCAGAACGGATGTTCTATGAGAAAAGGAGAGCAGAACATGGAAAGAGATGAGAAATTAAAAGCATTGGATGCAGCGTTAGGACAGATAGAGAGGCAGTTTGGTAAGGGCGCCGTCATGAAATTGGGTGACCCTTCCGTACAGATGAATGTGGAGACGATTCCGACAGGTTCCCTGAGTCTTGACTTGGCATTGGGACTCGGCGGCATCCCGAAGGGAAGGATTGTGGAGATCTACGGACCGGAGTCCAGCGGTAAGACTACCGTGACATTACATATGATTGCGGAAGTACAGAAGCGCGGCGGTATTGCGGGTTTCATCGATGCAGAACATGCACTGGACCCGGTATATGCGAAGAATATAGGTGTGGATATCGATAACTTATATATTTCTCAGCCGGACTGCGGCGAGCAGGCGTTAGAGATTACGGAGACCATGGTGCGTTCCGGTGCGGTGGATATTATCGTGGTGGACTCGGTTGCCGCATTGGTTCCGAAGGCAGAGATTGACGGAGACATGGGAGACAGTCATGTCGGACTGCAGGCGCGTTTGATGTCTCAGGCACTTCGTAAGCTGACTGCAGTGATCAGTAAGTCTAACTGTACCGTGGTGTTTATCAATCAGCTGCGTGAGAAGGTCGGCATTATGTTCGGTAATCCGGAGACTACTACCGGTGGACGCTCACTGAAATTCTATTCGTCCGTAAGTCTGGATGTCAGAAGGCTCGAATCCCTGAAGCAGGGCGGA
>CAMWMS010000277.1 GCA_947175435.1 uncultured Lachnospiraceae bacterium
AAATAGTGCATCTCCTGCGTTGTCAAAAGTCCTGTCAGAGAATCGTATTTGCTCTGCCCGTCTATTCTTGTCATAAGTCCTGCAAAAATGATAGGATTTCCTTCTGCATTCCTGATCACGCTGCCCTTGCATTCCACCCACACATATGTACCCGATGCATTCCTCGCCCTGTATTGGCAGTCATGATATTTCTTTTTGCCGGAAAATACACCTGTGATATCCTCCGTATAAACCGTCAGGTCATCCGGATGTATATGCCTCGCCCATACATTCGCCGCATCTTTCAGGTATTCCCCTTCCAACCCGAAATAATCCACGGCAGCCTTAGACCAACGGGAAATATCCGTCTTCATATCGCATACATAGATGTAAACATTATCAGATGCCGCTGCAAACGCTTCAAACAACTCATTATTGAAAACATCACTCATACTAATCCCCACACCCCTCTAGCTTTACAACCTGATTTTTCCGGCTGCCATTGCCATATCCATGATAGTGGTATGTATTTCCACTGCCTGAACCCATGGATTTGAAATTGTTTCTTGTCCTTCTACTTATTATGTATCTATAACTTTTTCACAATATATTATAATTGTTCTTTATTGTTTTGGCAATCTATGACATTTTTCTATTTTATCTAATAATTGGGATGCCGGATCCCAATAAGTCAGCAACAGGAAAAAGTGCAGAACACCGAAATTCTGCACTTCTATCATCTATACCATTCGTAAAGATACTTTCTGAGACTCCTTCACAGCCTGCCGCGCCATAGCATTATTCCCAATACTATACTTAGTAATTCCCCTACAGCTCATTAACCGTCTCCGTAATCGCCATCTCCCTGATCCTCCTCGCCGGAGCATGCACCGCTGCGGTACATGCCAATACGAAAATGATCAAAACAATTATAATCGGCTCAAACGGAATCGACCATGTTCCTCCGAAGTGCGAATAAATCAGCTTGTTCATTAGCAGACGGTGCATATACAGTCCGCCCGCAAGCCCGATCACCATTCCGCATACGGCATAGGTTACGGCTTCCGCCGCGATCATTTTGGTCATCTGGCGTATGCTCATGCCGACTGCACGCATGGCGCCGTACTGCTTCATTCTGGCCGACACGCTCATGGAAATACTGTTCATAATATTAAAGACCGTGATCAATGCTATAATCGTCAGGAAACCATAGGCTGCAATCCGGAATACCCAGAAGGTAGAATTGCTCGTCTGATTGTCCTCCCGCCGGTCGTAAAATTCATTTTCACCTGTTAACGTCCTGATCGTCTCGACTGTTTCTTCCGTTGCCTCCTTAGTAAGCTGAGCATTCAATAAATTATAATTTTCCTCTCCCGTGATCCGTCGGAAAGTTTCCTCCGTGCAACACACCGATATGCCTTCAACTCCTATGCCTTCCGACACAACACAGGCAATTTCCAGTTCCGTCTCTCCGATTTTAATTTTATCTCCCGTATCCAGCCGGCTGTCCCGATTAAAAATAGTAAATACATAGTCCGTGTCGCCATCGACCTTGGACAGGTCACCGCTGACAACGGATTTTTTCGTCCACGAGAACATATAGTCATCGTAAGAAACCAGATCAACACTGCCGGGAACACCGTTAATATCCGCAGGCACATTCTTAGACATCGCGCATCCGAAAGCCGCTTCCACCCCGGGAACTGCGCCGATTTGCTCCTTCAATCCCCTGTCAATGGAATTCCTATTGTCTATTGCCGCGATGGAAATGTCCGGGTTCAGATCACTCTCCGACGGCAGAATCTTCCTTGCAAAATCAAGTCCCGCATAGAAAGTCAGAAACAAGGCTGCCGTAAAGGCAAAAGATAACGACATCAGTGTCATGTTCTTCTTAGACATTGCCGCATGGTATACGCCGAGAGCGCTTTCTACTTTAAACATACGTGTATTTGCCGCACGAGAAATTTTTCTTCCAGATTCCGCATTGCCTGACACCGCCGCCATCGGCGATACTGCCGCCGCGCGCTTCGCCGGAGCATGTGCCGCCAGCAGCACGGTGATCACGCCGACCGAGGCTCCGCATACGACAGCCACAATGCTGAACCGGAATGAATAACTGCTGAACTCGCCGCCTACCACATTTTTTAATACAATACACAGAATCCATGTAAATACGATCCCCACGCCTAATCCGATGGGAATGGCAATCTTACACCAATTCAAAGCTTCCAGACGGACGAATCGCATCACCTGCGTCTTACTCGCACCGACGCACCGCATCATGCCGAAGAACTTCGTCCGCTGCGACACGTTACTGTTCATACAGCTTGAGATCATCAGCACACCTGCAATCAGAACCATGGCGAACACTGCCACAGCAAGACCATAGATCCAGTTGATCCCCTGATTGCTGCTGGCACCCGACATACCGACCGTGATAATATTCTCTTTAATATCTCCATCCGGTATGCCGTAATATGCCTTCATATCGGCAATCGCTTCTTTCAATTTCGTCTTTTCTTTAAACTGTACATAAAGTATCGGCTTTATACTCTCTTCATCTCCATATCCATTGGCGCTGCATATGGTATGGAACGCACCGACACTCATATAAGCGCAGACACCGTCATATTTAACAGCCTCCGTCACCCACTCATCCACACAGAATCCGCTCACAGTATAATCAAATTCTCCGGCCGGTGTATGGATCGTAACTCGGTCGCCTATACGGATTCCCAACGCTTCCTTTGCAGTCGTGTTCAACATTACTTCATTGTCATCCTGGGGATAAGTTCCCTCTATTTCATAATTTCTGATGTCTTCTATGTACGCCTGCTCTGTTCCGTACATAATAACTCTTCTGTCTCCGACCTGATATCCCTCATAGACCTCTTCACCGAATGTACAATATCGGGATGTGGCGGACACATTACTCTGGTGCGCAATCTGATTCTCCACTTCCTCCGACAGACCGCTTATCGTGATGTGGAAGTTTCCATGTTTCGTTATCATGGCCTCTTCCTGGTCCTTCATCATAACGTCCGCCATGGAAAAGACG
>CAMWMS010000278.1 GCA_947175435.1 uncultured Lachnospiraceae bacterium
CCTGTCTCCGGATCATACAGATGTCCGGTATCGGGATCTTTCAAATAGCCCGTCACCGTGTCCTTCGGGAAGCTTTTCCATCTCTCCCGCGCTGCGGCGACCTCCGGTGTTTCCCCTTCTTCTTCCTCTTCCCCGGCCTGCTCACCATCCGGATCGATGGGATTGCCTTCCTCATCCAACTGCTCTTCTTCACCTGCCGGTTCCGGTGTTCTGATCTGGATCTGCAGAGCCTCCAGCTCCTCCCGCTCCGTGTCGCTGAGTTCCTCCGTCATGAAAATATTCAGATAAGGAAGTACTTCCGTCAGTATTTTCTTGACGATCCTCGTAGCATACTTCGCATCATCCTGCGCAAACACATTAGGCCTGTCCACTACCACATAGATTGCGATCTCCGGATTATCCGCCGGCGCATAACCCATAAAGGACACTACGTACTCTTTATTCTTACGGGGCAGCGTCTCTGCCGTCCCTGTCTTACCGCCGATCATATACCCTGCCGGCCTTGCGGTCTTACCCGTGCCCTTCTCACCGGTCACAACGGTATTGCAGAATTCTTTGATCGTCTCGCTGGTAGACTGGGAAACCGTCTGTTTCAGCACCCTCGGCTGCACATTCTCCCGTGTGGCGCCGTCCGCTGTCGTAATCTTATCCACAACATGAGGCTCATAATAGTAGCCGCCGTTGATGAGAGAGCAGAATCCCGTAATCATCTGTATCATGGTCGCATTAAAACTCTGTCCGAAAGAATTGGTGGCAAGATCCGTAGGTCCGATCGTCTTCTTATTGAACACCATCGTCACTGTCCGCGCCTCACCTGCCAGATCAATATTCGTCTTCAGACCAAAGCCAAACAGATGCTGATAGTCAACAAAACGATCTTTACCCAGTGCAAACGCCACATTCATCAGCACCACGTTACAGGACCGCTCAATCCCCTGCTGCACGGTAAGGTATCCGTCTCCAAATGTCTGATGGCAGCTGATATCATGATCTCCCACATGCAGAGAACCCTCACAGTTATAAGACTCCGTACCGTTAATTGCGCCGCTCTCAAGTGCTGCCGCTACCGTAAAAGGCTTCGCCACAGACCCCGGTTCATAGGTATCCACAATACAGAAATTCTTCCACAGAGCATTTAACTGCAGATACATGGCCTGATCATTCATGCCATCTATAATCTCCTGTGTTACATACTCTCCCGTACGCATTCCCTTGTCATCCACAAGCGGCATTCCAATCAGATTCTCCGTATTTCTCGTATCATTCAGATCAAAATCCGGATATCCTGCCATCGCCAGCACTCTGCCCGTATTCACCTCCATAATGATACATCCGACGTTCTCCGCTCCGTTGCCCGGCCTGTAATTGTCCTTATACTCCTCGTTAAACTCCTTTAAATATTTTTCCACAATGCTCTGGACATTGGCATCGATGGATGCCTGTATATTGCAGCCGTCCTGTGCCGCTATGGTAGTCCGCTCCAAATTGGAATCATCATTCAGGTAACCGTACTCTCTGCCGTTGATTCCGCTCAATATATCGTTATAATATTCTTCCAGCCCGTACGTTCCCCGATTGTCACTGGTAGTAAATCCGATCACATCACAGGCCAATGAGCCGTTCGGATATTCTCTCTTATACTCGCTCTCAAACCACACGCCCGCAATGTTCGCACCGGCCTCCTGATCCTTCGCCAGCTCCTGAAAAGCGTTCATCTTCTCATATTCCACGCGCCTCGCCATCACATAGTAAGAAGACTCCGGATGACTCGCAATATAGCTTCTCACCTCATTGGTATCAATATTGAAGCAGCGCTTCAGCGCATTCAATGTCGGTTCCAAATTTTCTTCCTTGCGCATCAGGATCTTCGTATCCAATATGACATTGTACACTTTATTGCTGACCGCCAGAATCGTACCGTTGGAGTCCGTGATGTCACCACGTTTAAAAGGTATTGTCGTTGAGTCATACTCTTGCTGCGACAATACCTGTCTCTTATACTCCTCGCCATTGTCTCTGGTAATCAGATACAACTGTGCGCTGAGCCCTGCAAAAGCCGCCAGTATTATAAGAAACAACACCAGCAGCTTCTTCTGCATTTTAATTGTAAATCTGTTAACGGAACTTCTTCTGCTTACCTGACTGTCCAAATACTCACCTACTTAGGAACGCTGACCGGTACTACTGTGGGATGTCTGCCATCTGCTTGACATAATCATTGTTTTCGCTTTGGAAAGAAATGATCTGTCCCTCTTTTGCATACTGCATACCAAGCTCCTGAAGCGCGATCCTCTTGACTTCTTCTAAGTTTACACTACTTGTTATTCTACTATATTCCTCATCATTTGCAAGTTTTAAATCATTAAGCTGCTTCTCCAACGCGGAGATATGCTTCACGCTGCTGGTAATATCCGACTGCAGCCCGATGTAATTAACCAGAATAAATCCTGTCACTACAAGCGCTACGAATAAGAATAACACATATCCCGCGCTCATATGCTTCGCTTTTTCTCTGTTCTTGCGTGCCGTGTTACTGATCTTCTTCTGCGGCCTACTCTCAATTTCTTTCGTGACATCTAACTTTCTGACTGCGCTGCCCTGCACATAATAGCGGTTTCTTCCGTCAGTCATACGGTTTCGGTTTACTGCTCTTTGCGTTGACGCCATGATCTTTCTTTCCCCTTTTATTACTATCTTTTACTTGCTTTCTGCTTCTCTTCCCCGCAGCCTTGCGATATTATTTCTTCTCAAAAACCCTGAGCTTTGCACTTTTGGCTCTCTTATTGTTCTCCAGTTCTTCCGATGACGGCAGAATCGGTTTTCTGGTGATAACTCTGCCTCTCGACACCTGCCCGCATACACACACCGGAAAATCCGGCGGACACGTACACGGATTTTCATTTTTCTTAAAAGCCGTCTTCACGATCCTGTCTTCCAGCGAATGAAATGTGATGATACAGATTCTTCCGCCCGGATTTAACATATCGATAAGCTCGTCCAGTGAAT
>CAMWMS010000279.1 GCA_947175435.1 uncultured Lachnospiraceae bacterium
AATTTGACGCTCAGATACCGTCATGCCGTCACAGACCTAATAACTGATCACCAGCACTTCCCTAGTGACATCACTTTTTTGCGTCTGATAATTGGAATTAGAATAATCATACGACAGCTGTATCGCCGTAAACTGCGGGTTACTCTCGATCCAGTCCGCCAGAATATCGTTTCTCTTGCCCTTGCTTTCCAGTACGTTGGATAACGCAAAGCGAATCCCCCGCCGGTTCAGTTTTTCCAGATAATCTAGCAGATCCTTCTCATCCGCTCTCGTCCATCCGCCCTGCTCGTTGTAAGTCGCGCAGGTAATTAGATAGGGCGGATCGACATAGAAAAAGCTTTGGTCTGTAAACTTCTCCGGCTTCACCTCCCGAAAATCGCCGCAGGTAAACCGATAGTCTCCGCTCTTCAACCGGTCCAGAAAACCGGCCAGCTTCTCCTGCATCCTGATGTTAAAATCCCGCTTGCCCACTGGCAGATTAAACTCGCCTTTTCTGTTAAACCGCAGTTGATTATTAAATGAATAGACAATCAGCAGATACAGCATGAGATAATATTCATCATCCTTCTTTGTCATGCCGTTAAAATCTTCCCGTAGTTTATAGTAGCTTTTCGCGTTGTAGTCGGCTAATCCCTGAGAGCTTTCACACCCATAATATTCATAGCCATCCCTGCTTACCAGAGACAGACCGTACCGGTCAATCGTCTCAAACAGCCATGAGAACACCACTTCACGTGATAATTTCTTCAATGTATTAAGGAGTCCTATCAAATGTTCATCGGCATCATTAAACCAGACCTTACTGCAATTTACATTAATACCCACGTTGCAGCCGCCGCAGAATAAATCCACCGCCTGATCCGCATCCTGCGGAAAAAGAGGTAATATCTGAGGCAGAAGCTTGTATTTTCCCCCAGTATAATTCAGTGCAGACGGTATAACCTCTTTTGCTTCACCGTCACAAACACACAGAAAAAGTCTTTCCTGATTTTCCTTAATGTCGGATTTGCCAGTAGAAAATGCCTTATAATCCTCCGAAAAAACTTTTACCGTTCCCTTTTTCTGCAAGATTCGCATGATATCGTCATCACTAATCTTGGCATTTGAGCGGTCGTTTCCTTTCTCCGCCATATTATTATAGGAAAGAACTATATATTTTGCATGTATGGAATCGATCAAGCTTTCAAATGCTGCCGCCGCTTTCTTAGTGCAGTAGTCACTCTTGAGGGCTGTTCTGTCCATCTTTCTGGCAACGCCGAACACTTCGGGTCTGTTCCACCTTGCTACATTCTCCAGCAAATGATATGCGTCGCAGTACTGTCTGGAATTGTACGGCGGATCAATATAGACCAAATCAGCCTCGATCCTCGCTGCCAGTTCATTCGTATCCGTATTGTAGCATATGTTGTTTTCATTCAGATCGGTCTCGGGCTGCGGAACCGCCAGTTCAAGATGCCGCTCAAACTCCACGCCCTGTCTGTATGCATCGTAATGACCGCAGGTATTGGCAATCTTGTCCATCGCATACAGAAGGGCAGTAATCACCAGCGCTCGCTCTCTGCCGTTCACTTCTCCGGCATGAAACCTGTCTTCTATATCCTGCCTGATAAACCCGATCTTCCTACAGTCCTCCCGCGAAAAATAGGTGTCGGCAAAATTGTCACTCATGTAGTTATCCTGCTCTACACACACCGCATTATATTCCGCAATCAGATCAATGACCTTCTCCTCGGAATAGCTTTCGCTGCCAAACCATGCCACATGGCAGATGTAATTGCTGTACATAATATCATTTGTGATCAATTTCTTGTCGGTAAATGCGGACGCAACGGCTCCCGTTCCCGCAAATATATCCGCCACGGTATTGATATTACTGCATTCCTCTTCCGCAATTCTCGTGATAAAAGGCAAAAGCTTGTATTTATTTCCTAAATAACGCCTGTTGTTAATCTTAATCATCTTATACGGCGGCTCATCCGGTTCTGTTTTCTCTGTAATCCTGTTTTTCCTAATATAATCCCTCAATTTATAATAGATTTCATCAGACCAAACAGGCTTTCCGTTTGCGTCAATCTCCGGCTCGGCTACGCCATGATCTTTCAAATAATATAAATAGGATCTCGAAATGCTTAATTTTTTTGCCATCTGCGTCGCCGAATAGTTCACTTTACCTTCCCCGTCTTATGCAACATTTTTCTTCCGTTATTGGACACTTTTCTTCTTAATTATATCATTACTATACAGATTATCAATATTATTTTGGGGGAATGCACTAGAAAATGGATGCTAGATGGTGTCTGCTTATCTCTGTATAAATCTCCGGACGTTATCTGCGAACGCAAGAAGAACCTCGATTCCGCTTCGCTTCATCTCGGTCATTCTTGCGTTCCTATGAACAGAGACATATAAAAACGCCCTGAAATGCAAGCATTCCATGGCGTTTCCATATATCTCTGTTCGCAGATAACTGCTTATCTCTTTGAAAACTGTGGTGCGCGTCTTGCGGCTTTGAGACCGTATTTCTTTCTCTCTTTCATACGAGGGTCTCTTGTTAAGTAACCGGCTTTCTTTAAAGTCGGTCTGTAATCTGCATCTGCCTGAAGTAAAGCTCTTGCAATACCGTGTCTGACAGCGCCTGCTTGACCCGTATAACCGCCGCCTTTTACGGTAACGATCACATCAAACTTATCAACGGTATCCGTAGCCACGAGAGGCTGACGAACGATAACCTTCAGTGTCTCTAATCCAAAATAATCATCAATACTTCTCTTATTGATCGTAACATCACCTTTGCCCGGCACTAAGTATACTCTAGCAATATATTTCTTTCTTCTGCCGGTGCCATAATATTTTGCTTCTGCTTTCGCTGACTTAGCCATTATTATTTTCTCCTTTCAGTCCTTGTG
>CAMWMS010000280.1 GCA_947175435.1 uncultured Lachnospiraceae bacterium
GGTGACGGTGGATAAGGTTTCCTCCACGAAGAGAAAGGATTTTCTGCGCATTTATATTTCTTCGGATCGATTGATACAGAAAGAGGATGTGTTCCGGGTGGAGGGGGAGATCAAGAAGCAGTTTTTCCCGAATGCCGCTATGGTTATTAAGATCTACGAGAAATTCAGGCTGTCTTCCCAGTATGATGCGAGGAAGCTGATGGAGGTCTACCGGGACAGCATCCTGTTGGAGCTGCGGGAATACTCTCCGGTGGAGTACAATCTGTTTAAGAAGGCGGATATGGATTTTACACAGGACGGCAGACTGCTTTTGACTGTGGAAGACACGGTGCTCGGTAAGGGAAAGTCGGAAGAACTGATCCATATTCTGGAGAAGATATACAATGAGCGTTGCGGGATTGCGATAGAAGTGCAGACGGCCTACAAGAAGCAGACCACGGGAAAATACAAGGAAGAGGACGAACACCGTCTGGCCATGCAGGTGGCCGAGATTTCGGCGAGAGCCGGATATGGCGGAACAGACCGGACAGAAGAGGGCAGCGCTGAACAGAAAGAAAACATAACGGTCGATATTAATAAAAACAAGACAGAACAGATACAGAACATTCCACAGGGGATCGCAGCCGGCAGCGGCACAACGGGTAAAACGGACAGCGGCAATGGCTTCGTCAGCAGGAAGCCCATGAGTAAGTCATTCGGCAAGAAAGAAGATTTCAAACGTGCGGTCAAGCGTTCCGACAATCCGGATGTGCTGTATGGCAGAGATTTTGACGAAGAGGCAATGCCCATCAGTGATATCATCGGTGAGATGGGTGAGGTAGTCATACGCGGTAAAATCATCGGCATGGATAAGCGGGAGATCAAGAATGAGAGGACGATTCTGATCTATGATGTGACGGATTTTACCGACACGATGACCATCAAGATGTTTGCCCACAATGATCAGGTGGATGAAATAACAGATGGTATGAAACCCGGCGCGTTTGTGAAGCTCAAGGGAATGACCATGATGGACAAGTTCGATCATGAGCTGACCATCGGTTCCCTGACGGGAGTCAAAAAGATACCGGATTTCACGGTGTCCCGTATGGATACCGGTGCGCGTAAACGGGTGGAACTGCATTGCCATACGAAGATGAGCGACATGGACGGTGTGTCAGAGGCAAAGGATATCGTGAAACGCGCCTATAAATGGGGGCATCCCGCTATTGCGATCACGGATCACGGCGTGGTGCAGTCTTTTCCGGATGCAAACCATGTATGGGAAGATTTGTGGAAGGCGGAGAAGAATAAGCGCAAGGAGGCGGGGGATCCGGATCCCGACAAGCAGGATTTCTTCAAGGTGATCTATGGCGTGGAGGCCTATCTGGTGGATGACCTGCATGAGATCGCTACCAATGACAAGGGACAGAATTTCGGACAGGACTTTGTGGTGTTCGATATAGAGACAACCGGTTTTTCACCGGTAAATAACCGTATTATAGAGATCGGGGCGGTGAAGGTGTGCGGCGGTAAGATTGTGGATCGCTTTTCCACATTCGTAAATCCGGAAGTACCGATTCCTTTCGAGATCGAGAAACTGACGAGCATCAGGGACGATATGGTTGTGGGGGCGGAGAAGATCGAGAGCGTTCTGCCGCAGTTTATGCAGTTTTGCGAAGGATGCATGCTGGTGGCGCATAATGCCGGATTTGACATGAGCTTTATCATGGAGAACTGTGACAAGCAGGGGATAAAACATGATTTTACTTACTTAGATACGGTAGGCATGGCGCGTGTTATGCTGCCCGCACAGGCGAAACATACGCTGGATGCGGTGGCGAAGACGCTGGGAGTATCGCTTTTAAACCACCACAGGGCGGTGGATGACGCGGAGGCAACGGCGGAGATCTTCGTGAAATTGATCGCCATGATGGAGAAGGACGGTATCACAACGCTTGCACAGATCAACGAGAAGGGTAAGGCAAGTCCGGATATCATCAAGAAACTGCCCACCTATCACGGAATCATTCTGGCGAAGAATAATGTGGGGCGGATGAATCTGTACCGGTTAGTCTCCATGTCGCATCTGACCTATTTTGCCAGAAGACCGCGTATCCCTAAGAGCCTTTTGAATGAATATCGGGAAGGACTGATCGTGGGAAGCGCCTGCGAGGCGGGGGAGTTGTACCGTGCGATTCTGGAAGGCAAACCGGATACGGAGATCGCCAGACTGGTGGATTTCTATGACTATCTGGAGATACAGCCTCTGGGCAACAATCAGTTTATGATCGCCTCCGACAGGGTACCGAGTGTGAATTCCATGGAGGATATTATAGAAATTAATCGCAAGATCGTGCGACTTGGGGAGCAGTTTCGCAAGCCGGTGGTGGCTACCTGCGATGTACATTTCCTAAACCCGGAGGATGAGATCTACCGCCGGATTATTATGGCGGGACAGGGGTTCCCAGATGCGGATAATCAGGCGCCGCTGTATCTTCGGACGACGGAGGAGATGCTGGAGGAATTCGTCTATCTGGGAAGCGATAAGGCGGAGGAGGTAGTCATCACCAACACGAATCTGATCGCCGATATGATAGAGTGCATGTCGCCCGTGCGGCCGGACAAGTGTCCGCCGGTCATTGAGGACAGTGACAGACAGCTTACGGAGATCTGCTATAACAGGGCGCATGAGCTGTACGGGGAGACGCTTCCTAAGATCGTGGAGGACCGTCTGGAAAAAGAGCTTCATTCCATTATTTCCAACGGATTTGCGGTGATGTATATCATTGCGCAGAAGCTGGTGTGGAAATCGGTGGAGGATGGCTATCTGGTGGGGTCGCGAGGCTCCGTGGGAAGCTCCTTTGTGGCGAACATGGCGGGAATCACGGAAGTAAATTCATTAAGTCCACATTATTTG
>CAMWMS010000281.1 GCA_947175435.1 uncultured Lachnospiraceae bacterium
GATTGTTATATTATTATGATACGTTTAATCTTAATCTTACTTTTTGTCGTTATATTTTTGATTGTTAGTCTGCCGATCCAGCTCGTGGAATTTATCATCGGCAAATATAATCCCGGATTGAAAGACCGCAGTTCGCTGGCAATCGTTAACTGGGCTTTCCGTGTTGTGCTGTGGCTCTCCGGCACTTCCGTAACCGTACTCGGAGAGGAGAATGTCCCGAAAGACGAAGCAGTGCTGTACGTCGGCAATCACAGAAGCTACTTTGACATTATCCTGACCTATGTCCGCGTTCCCAGACCTACCGGATATATGGCTAAGATTGAGATGCTGCGCTATCCGTCCCTAAGTACATGGATGCGGTATCTGCACTGCATCTTTTTGGACCGCTCCGACATCAAAGCAGGCTTGAAGTCTATTTTAGATGCCATTGAAAAAGTCAAATCCGGTATTTCTATCTGTATTTTCCCAGAGGGAACCCGTAACAGAACAGATGAGATGTTCTTGGAATTTCACGACGGCAGCTTAAAAATTGCCGAGAAATCGGGCTGTCCGATCGTACCTATCAGCATCAACAATGCGGGCGCGATCTTCGAGGATCACATCCCCAAGATTAAGAAAGCGCATGTGGTCATCGAGTACGGACAACCGATCTATACAAGAGATTTGAGCAAGGAAGATAAACGACATCTCAGCGCTATGGTACAGAAAGTGATTAAGGCAAATTACCTGAAGAATGAAGAGCTTGTGTGAGCTACGGCTGGGGATCTTCCTCCGGCCGCAGCTCATCCATAATGGAACTCATCATCAAAACCAGTTCTGCGTTTAACTCTACCTGATTCATGATACCGTACTTCTCATCAATCTCCTTATAATTGCGGGTGCCCGCACTGTCCAGATAACTGATCGACTGTAAATTACGTCCCAGCATATAGTGCAGATGATTCTGCAATACCGTGGCATACTCATGATTCGTGATGATATGGTCTACCACTACGAGCCGTGTGATATCCTTTAACAGTTCCGCACTGCCGCTGGACTTCTCATCCATAATCACCAGGAATTTAGAATTTTTCGCGGCGTAGGAAATCTTCTCACCTTCCAGCATCAATACCTTAATCATATCCTTGCACAGGTTCATATCCACCTTCTGCTTCGTGGACAGATAAGTTACACACCCCCAGAAAGTAAAATCGTTCTGCATATCCTCTACAGGATTCTCCAGCAGATAATTCTTAATTACATTATGATATCCGTAATTGCCGGTGGCACGATAAAGCTCCGCCGCCGCATAGAAATATTCTTCCGGCGACACATCCGCCGGATACTTCCCGGCATAACGGTAGGCCCTGTCCGCCGCTTTCAGACAGCGGTTCGCAAATTCCCAGTCATAATTCTGATACAGATAACTGAATTTCGCCATAGCAGCCGCGAATTGGATCGTTGCATCCATGGTGATCCCTTCAATGTACAGCAGATAACCCAGCGCCGCATTATCCACATTGCTTACTGCGGAATATACCGCGCCGCTCTTGGAATCCTGCATTTTCAGAAGCCAGTCAATCTCATATTTGACCTCATCCAGCACATCCGGTATCCCATTACCGCTCTCTGGAATTCCCACATCATCACCGAACACTTCCGGATACAGCTCATATGCCAGCAACAGATGATTGACGGTACGGCATCCTGTACTCACATCGCGGTTCGCCGCTCCGTCCACATGCCAGCCGCCCGACACATCCAGCTTGATCGAAGCCTCATCCTTCATCTGCGCCTCTCTGGCATGGCACGCATTGTGCGCCGCATCGCCCGCCATTTCCAGAGACAATGTCAAACCACAGCGATTAAAATAATATTGTTTCAACGCCACATTATATAGCTCCGCATAAGGATTGTCCGCTATTTCAAAGTTGTACGACTGCCCTACGACTGCCGCCTCTATGTAATATGTACCGGTCGTCTGCAACGACGTGAAATCACCATAACTGACATATACACCTGTCTTCTCATCATATCCCCGCCGCTCAATCTGCCCCGTGTATACACTCTGTCCACTGACTGCATCCGTAACCGTAAAAGAATCAGGAAGCAATTCTCCCTGAAAAACCGCGATCTTATTGCTATATCGATCATATCCCACCTGATCCACCAGAATGTTCGGAAGGCTCCTCGGCACTTCATAATTAAATTCCGGCGTAAGCCCCAGCGTCGTAAACCCGCTGTCGCCGTCACTCTTTGACCGCGCATCAAAAGAAAGCTCCGATGCGTAGGCACAGCCTGTCAGCAAAGCTACCGAGAGCAATATGCAGATTAATATTCTAAAATGTCTGTTCTTCATGAAACGTCAGCTCTTTCGTCGTCATATGCGTCTGATACAGCGTCTCCCAGTTAACCGTATTCTATATTTGGAAGACGCTATACCATTTTAACACAAAAGTCCGCATTCTTCATCATAATATACAATTTTTCCTTCAATGATCGTACACAGGGTCTTTGTGAACACTTCCATGGGATTGCCGTCATAAATCACCACATCTCCGTCTTTGCCCGGTGCTAGGCTTCCGACCCGGTCGTCCACGCCGCAGATCTTCGCAGCGTTGATGGTGATCGCACGCAGTCCCTCTTCCATCGCCATGCCTTCCTTGACCGCCAGCCCTGCGCATATCGGCAAGAACTGTATCTTGGACACCGGATGATCCGTGGTGATCGCCGTCAGGATACCGTTCTTGCTAAGTTCCCCTGCTGTCTTAAAAGCCATATTGCTTACTTCGATCTTATTGCGGCTTGCCATATCCGGACCGACGATCGCCGGAAATCCCGCTGCGCGAAGCTCCTCTATGATCAGATGCCCTTCGCTACAGGGATCTAAAGTCATCTTAAGTCCAAACTCCTCGGC
>CAMWMS010000282.1 GCA_947175435.1 uncultured Lachnospiraceae bacterium
ATCCTGCGCCAGCCCGTATTTCCCTTGCAGGCTCCTGATCTGTCCCATCTTGCGATAGACCTTCATGTCAAAATAGTCCGTCGGGTATTCGCCGATCTTTTCCAACTTCCTGATATCCTTTTTGTTACCGCTTTTATTAATCGTATCTTTTAAAACGGCGTAACCCATCCGCTCATTTTCCATGATATTAATGACTTGCCCGCAACCGATATAGAAAAGGGTATGTTCGGGGTGTTCCAGCGCAAACATGCTTCCCAGAACGCTTCCCCACGAATGTCCCAGAAGTCCGATCTTGTTTTTTCCATACGCTTTCTGCAGATACAACACGATCTCCAGCAAATCATTTTTCAGAATCTCGGTATCAGGCTTGCTCTTCCGGTTCTTCAACCATGTTTTTCCCGCTCCCCGCTGATCGTAATAGACAATATTATAATTACGCGCCGCATACTCTTCCACAATAAATGCAAAGAAGGTCTCTGACTGCCCGGGTCCGCCATGAATAAACAGTATGACCGGATCTTCCGGTTTTGATTTGTAATGCAAGAGGTAGTGATCGATTCCTGCGAGGGATACATATTCTTCTGTGTATGCTCTGTCTGTTTTCATATTCTTCGTGATTCTCCTTTTATTTTTCATTATTTTTTCGCCAACAATACTGGGTATTCGTCAATCAGATTCTTCACCCATCAGATAATTCACCGTCTTCGCCAACGTCCCTAACAAAATCCGCGGCTGGTACAATGCAGTCAGCGGATTTCTCTCATGCTGGTAGCAGTTATGTACAATACAGGTCATTTGAATGCCGCCGTATGCCGAAGAAATATAGGCAAGCAGCTCCTCTACACTTACCCTCGGACGAATCTTACCGCTCAGTCTCTGCTCTTCAAAATACTCCATTGTCCGCATCGTCAAATATTCCATGTTCCCCACCTCGGGAATACTCTTCATGATCTTCTCAATTCGCTGCGGCGCATTCATGGCAAGTACGGATAATTCAAAGTCAATCTTTTCGATTCCCATGAGCTCATTGCTCATAAACTCCGCAAGCATATCAAAAAGCCTGTTCGTAATTTCCGTCGGCGGGAGGAAATCTTTTTGCGCCAGTATCTCATCTATCTTTCCTTTGATGCTCACCCGCTCACGCATCTGTCGGATCATATCTGCAAAAATATCATCTATATCCTTATAAAACCGATAGATTCCTCCCTGACTGAGTCCGGTGCGGTCGATGATATCCTGCATGGTAACTGTGCTGACTGTCTTTTGCAGGCACAGCTCATACGCCGCGTCCGTTATCATTTTCTTTTTTTGAATAAAGTATTCTTCCGTTACCTTCGGCATAAAGTCCTCCTCTCATATCGTTTCCGGTCAATTACATATATTTCGATACTTTAATATGTACAAGCATGAACCACCCCACCGCAGACATTGAAGAATTAATCCCGTGAATGGATAAGTCCATAAAATATAGCAAGACGCATAAAAATGAAACCAGATTCATTTTAACAGGTTGTGAATAATTGTCAAGAACTTATGTAAGAATAAAAGAGTGTTTCTCACACCTTTCTATGAAATTGAAAAAGGCTCCGGAAATCCCGAAGCCTTACATATTTACTCTCATCTTAGTATCCGAACACTTCTACAGCCTTCTTCATTCTCGCAATCACTTCAACCCCAAACGGACAGTTCCGCACACAGCTTCCGCAGGCGATACACTCCGAAGCATGGTGCTCCAGCAGCTTGTAGTGATCCGCCACCGTCTCCGGCACCTCTCCCTGTGCCAACGCCAGATTCAGATATTTATTGATATCCGCCACGTTAATTCCTACGCTGCACGGCGCACAGTGGCCGCAGTACATGCAGTTGCCGTGGAATTTAAACTTTTCCATGCGGGACAATACCGTGGAATAGTCTCTCTCTTCTCTGGAAGCTTCCAAATAGGACACTGCCTTCTCTACCTCCGCAATACTGCGGCAGCCTGCCATAACGGATACCACGGCGGGTCTTGTCAGACAGTATTCTATACACTGATACTCATTGAAAGCCACGCCAAAGGGAGAAAGTTCCTCATTCAGCATATCGCCGCCGCCAAATGCTTTCATAACATCAATCGCCACATTTTCCTTCTCACACAACTCGTAAAGCGCTTTTCTCTCCGGATCCATACCGATGCGCCCGTCCTGATAATTCTTCGGGTCCCACAGATCGTTACAGTCTTCGCTGGCCGGCTGCATATCATAAGCCGCATTTACGGAAAACATCAGTACATCAACCAATCCTGTCTCCACTGCCTTGCGTGCCACAATCGGATTATGCGAGCTCATACCGATGGCGCGGATCGTACCTGCCGCCTTCAGTTCTTTACAATACTCGACGATCTCACCGCCGAATACTTCCTCGAAGTCGCTCTCGCCATCCACATAGTGAATCATACCGATATCCAGATAATCCGTTCCAAGCCGTTGCAGCTGGTCCTTCAACCCGGCTTTGACCTTAGACAAATCTCTGGTGCGCAGATACTGCCCGTTCTCCCACACGGAGCAGATATGCCCCTGAAGAACGATCTGATCCCGTCTGCCTGCGATCGCTGCACCCATGCTATCCCGAAACTCGGGATTCGAGGTATACATATCAATAAAATTAATTCCCAGTTCCATGGCACGATCGAGCATCGCTTTAAATTCTTCGCGGGATTTTCCCATGAATCCCTCGCAGCCGAGAGCGATTTCGCTCACCTTCTGTCCGTTGCACCGTTGTAATGTTCTGTATCGCATATGCAGCCTCCTTCTAAAATGTATGTATTAATATACTCTTTGATTATTACACAGGTCACTTCTTAGTTGTCCGCTGTCAATTTCTTTTTATCCTATGT
>CAMWMS010000283.1 GCA_947175435.1 uncultured Lachnospiraceae bacterium
GAGTAAAGAAAGTGATAAAGTGAGTATCTTTTGTAACTGTATGTGATTTTGAAGGCATATGCCTTTCATAATCCTCGATAGCTCAATGGTAGAGCACTCGGCTGTTAACCGAGTTGTTGTAGGTTCGAGCCCTACTCGGGGAGTTGAAGACCCGCAGACGTTATGTTTGCGGGTTTTGTTGTTTATATATCTGGTGTTTGAAAATTGCCAGAAAAGTATGATAAACGGTACATGGATCAATATTCTATGATGGCAAAAATTTAGTGCCGTTTATATGAGAACAGGAAGAGGTGATTCGGATAATGAGGAACTTGAAAGTAACGATATTATCGAGTATAATAAACACAAAAGGCTTTTGGATTTATCGTGCAGAAATCGGGCTGAAGTGAATGTGAAAATACAAAATATGACATCAAATATCCGTAATGAATTTGAGACAGGAGGAAGTATATGGAAACAAAAAATAAATCCAAGATTCTGATTGCCGATGATTCGGAGATGAATCGTTCAATTCTTCTGGATATGCTGGAAGAGGAGTATGAGATTATTGAGGCAGAGAATGGAACAGAAGCAGTAGCGATTCTTCAACAGATGGGAACGGAGATTGCACTAGTTCTTCTGGACATTGTCATGCCTGAACTGGACGGCTTTGGTGTGTTGGATATGATGAATAAGTACCGTTGGATTGAAGATATCCCGGTTATCATCATATCTGCGGAGAGCTCTTCCACATATTTGGACCGTGCGTTTGAACTGGGAGTTACGGACTATATCAGCCGTCCATTTGATAATCTGATCGTACAGCGAAGAGTCACGAATACGATCCTGCTTTATGCAAAGCAGAAGCGTTTGTTTGACATGGTTGCGGATCAGATTATGGAAAAGGAAAAGCAGAGCAGCCTGATGATTGATATTCTGAGTCATATTGTAGAATTCCGGAATGGAGAGAGTGGACTGCATACGCTTCATATTCATACGATTACAGAACTGCTTTTGAAGCGTCTTGGACAGATGTCGGATAAATATAAATTTTCTCATCAGGAGATCTCGGCGATCAGTACTGCTTCTGCGCTGCATGATATCGGAAAGATCGCGATTCCGTCGGAGATTTTGAACAAACCGGGGAAACTGACGAAGGAAGAGTATGAGATCATGAAGACTCATTCTGCAATCGGGGATTCCATGCTGGAGCAGATTCCATTTTATCAGGACGAGGAGATTGTGAAAGCAGCACGTCAGATCTGCCGCTGGCATCATGAGCGTTATGACGGAAGAGGCTATCCGGATGGGTTGAAAGGAGACCAGATACCGATCTCAGCACAGATCGTTGCGCTGGCGGATGTATATGATGCGCTGACCAGTGAGCGAGCGTATAAGAAAGCATTTTCCCATGAGAAGGCGATTGAGATGATTAGTAATGGGGAATGTGGTGTATTCAATCCGGAATTACTGGGGTGTTTCAGGGATATTGCGGATGATATCCGCGCTGAGTTTGCCGCCGGATCGGGTCGTGCAGACATGAGTATGAAGGAAGTCCGGAGTATTACAGACGAGATTCTGCATCGGAAGGAACTTACGACTTCTGACAGAACTTTGCGCCTGTTGGAGCATGAGCGGTCCAAATATCGCTTCTTTGCATCCATGTCCAATGAGATACAGTTTGAATATACGGTCGATCCTCCCATGATTACACTTACAGATTGGGGTGCAGAACAGCTGGGTGTGAAAGAGATCATCATGGATCCGAAGCATAACGAAGACGCACTACGGATTATAGGGAAAGATGCCCTGGAAAATCTGGGGAAACAGCTTCGGAATACAACACCGGAGAATCCGATAGCTAAATATAATTGTCAGCTTCATGTCAAAGGGGAAGCCAGATGGTATCAGGTGATCTGTCGTGCTACCTGGTCGGTGGATGAACCATCAGAATATCTGGGAGCGATTGGAAAAGCAGTGGATGTCCATAACGAACATACCAGGATGACAGATCTGGAGCGGGTTGCATCTCATGATGGGCTGACCGGTCTTTTGAACCGTTCTAAAGCGGAGCAGATGATTCGGGATCGTCTTATGAATAATCCAAACGGTAATTATGCGCTGTTTATCATTGATCTTGACTATTTTAAAAATGCCAATGATCAGTATGGGCATTTGTTTGGCGACGAAGTGCTCAAATATTTGGCAGAGAAACTTCGCCAGAGTGTGCGTGGAGGCGATATTGTTGCCAGAGTAGGTGGAGATGAGTTCCTGATCTTTCTTGAGTACAGAAGAGGCGCGCTTGAGTCGTCAGTGGATCGTATCTTCCATCATCTGGAAGGACAATACGAAGACTTTAAGATGTCTGTGAGTATGGGAGTCGCAAATATCAGTGGCGAAGCGTGCGATTATGAGACGCTGTTCCATTGTGCGGATCAGGCTCTTTACGCGTCAAAACGTGCCGGACGGGGACAGTATAAGTTTTATGATGAATCGATGATACACACATTGTCGGTGATCTCACCCATTGATCGTGGGGGCGAAGAAGAGGTCCGGTAAAACGACTAAAAAAAATAAAAAAAACAAAATTTCCTCTTGCCAAACAAGTGAAAGTGTGGTAATATGGTCAATGTTGAGGCCGCTGATGATGATACAGCGTCTCAGCATTGATAAGAGGAAAATATGGCTCCATGGTCAAGCGGTTAAGACACCGCCCTTTCACGGCGGTAACAGGGGTTCAAATCCCCTTGGAGTCA
>CAMWMS010000284.1 GCA_947175435.1 uncultured Lachnospiraceae bacterium
AGGTGCGAAGCTCACTCGTCTGTAATTCTACATAGAACTTCGGCACTTTGCTGAGACTCCGCTCAATCTCCTGCAAAGCCTGTGTCTGCGCCTGAACCCATTTATTAAAATACCCCTCCATCGCTTTTTCCGGATAGACATGATTTACGATAACGGCATCCACATTGTAATGATACAGATACAGGCAGGTAAAGCTCCTCTTCGCCTCGCTAATCACGATTTTCTCCGGTGTAGTAACTACCCGCAGACTCACGGTCTCTTTGTCCAACAGCAGATTCTGAAGACGCTTCATTTTATCAATCAAATATTCTATGTCGTCAAATACATTATCCTTCGGCATGGGAATCTTCATAGCGCTCTCCACTACCTTCCCCACCGTCTTGACCCCGATTCTCTTGATAGGCAGAACTTTCTCTATGAAACCAGACAGCCTCTCCGGATACTTGAGCAATGACAATGTTTCACCTGTAGGCGCACAGTCTACGATGATCGTGTCGTATGCACCGCTCTCATACACTTCCAGAATCTTAAACATGGAAAATAATTCTTCCAGCCCCGGAAAAACCAGCAGCTCCTCCACCTCGATGCCGCTCCCTCCTTTCAGTGTGAGAAGCTGCTTAAAATAATCTTTGATATTTCCCCAACTTCTCTCACTCTCATAAACTGTATCGATTTCCAATGCATAGAGGTGCTCCGCAATCTTTGTCTCCTCCCTGCCGATTTCCATGTCGAAAGAATCACCCAGACTGTGCGCCTGGTCGGTACTCATGACCAGCACATTCTTACCGCTTTTCGCTATTTTACAGGCTGTCATTGCTGCCATGCTCGTCTTTCCAACGCCGCCTTTTCCCGTATATATGATAATTCTCATGTTTGCATTCATTCCTTTCACTTTGCTCAGGCACACAACGTTACAAAAGCCAATATTAAAAAATCTCATCAAGATTATTTTTCGATCATGTTTCCTTGACGTTTCAAGGAATATTAATTCCTATATAATATCAATTTTCTTTACGCCTGATTGCTGATTGAAATTGTTCGTTCCTGCATTGATGTTATTTTTATCACTGTCCTTACCGGTCTTATAACTTTTGCCATGGTTTCCGCTTTTCTGACGGTCATCACGCAGCCACGCTTCCATGATTTCAACCGCCATTGCCTTGATCTCCTTTTCAATTGCATCAAAGTGTACGCCCATTTCCTCCGGAAACAGCGCGTAAACTGCTTTCTTCTGGTATGCTGTCGCTGTCATGATTCTGTCTAATATTTCCTTGCTCATCCGGTTCCTCCTGTTACTGTCACTTATACATAAGCATTTCTTCTAATCTTCCTTTATCTGCGCCTATATATCCATCATTTCAACTCTATTACTCTGCCGTATTTGAAAAAACATCCTAAAATTATTCTCTTAATCCAGTTTCATCCTGCATGAAATGAATCCGCAGTTTTTCCTCCTCGAATTTAGCTCCTGCAACCGTATAACTACGGAGAATATTCGGAAGCGGAATGTTACGTTTGAAGTTGCCGGTCTTTATGATCAGGTCCGTAGCAGATTGATACAGATCAATATCCTCTTTGCTCGCATAAGGCAGGAAAACCTCTAACTGATAACCATTCTCCGTCTGTATGAACTTTTCCCGCTCCGTAATTGTCCGGCTTGCAAAAACATCCGCATGCTCCAGCACATCCTCCACAATCCTTCGAACGGCGCGCTCACCTTTTAGTTCCTCATCATACCAGGGAATCTCGTATATCGGTAATGCCCCGAAACATTCCTTGATCTTCGTGATATATTCCCGCTGGATTGCAAGCCATTGATAAAAGAAATCGTTGCCGATCTCCTGCGGAAGAATGCGATTGATGTAGATTCCGTCCACATTAAAGTTATAGAGATTCATATACATATAGTTTCTCTTCGTCTCCTCCACCACCATCTTTTCTGGTGTGGTCACGATCCTGACGCAGGTGGTATTCCGGTCTTTCAGCAGCTCCTGCAATTCGGAAAGTTTTAGATACATCTTCTCAATATCATTCATGGCATTTCTATTTGGCATCTCCACCCGGAACACCGCCTTCGAGACAGGCGCAAGCACTTTGACACCCACTTTTCCAATCGGGAAAAGTTTCTCCATATACCATGAAAGCAATTCTGGGAATTTAAGCAGCGACAGGGTCTCTCCCGTAGGCGCACAATCCACAATCAGGCGGTCGTAATGCTCACTACGATAGATCTCCGCAATTTTCAATAAAGAAAAAAGCTCTTGCATACCCGGCAGCATACCCATTTCCTGTAGACTACCGCCCTCTGTGACGCTTGCCATGACGTCGTTTCTCCCGGTTTCCTCCTGCCCGCCTCTGCCCGTCTCGGTTCTCCCTTTCCCGGACAGCAGCTTATCCAAATACTCCATAATAAAACTGAACTCATTGCGCATCACATACTCCGGATCGATCTCGTAAATATCCAGATTCGGAAGTACATTCTCCGCCTCTTTTCCCAGCTTTCTCTCAAAAATATCACCCAGATTATGCGCCATATCCGTGCTCATAAGCAGTGTCCGTTTTCCATTCTGCGCACTCTTTAGCGCATGCGCCGCCGCGATACTACTCTTTCCCACGCCGCCTTTTCCGGTAAAAATATAGATTTTCTGCATGTTCTCATCCTTTCCGAAATCCGTGCAAATTGACGGCTTCCTCTAAGTTATAATGTTATGAATATATTTC
>CAMWMS010000285.1 GCA_947175435.1 uncultured Lachnospiraceae bacterium
TATTCCTGCGGAAGAACATCTAAAGAATAATCTTTGTTTTCTTTTCCCATCTCATAGGGATTACCGGAAAATCCTCTGTCTTTATAGCAGATCGTGTAAGACTTATCACTGTCATCCGTCCGATTCCCATAATATACATGAAGCAAAGTTCCAAGTCTGTCCGCCTTCATCTGATAGGTTGTATTTTCCGTGTGCAAAGTAAAAAGTCTCTTCTCCGCATCTATTACAATCGGCATGATCATGATCCTCCATATATTTCATTTACTTGCGCGGCATCCTGTGCCGGTTAAAAATAGCCGTATGACAACAGATTTTTAAAAAGTATTTATTGTTTATCAAAGTAGCCACCAGTTTCCCAGTGGCTACTCTTATTACTGCAACAATTTCATCAATTGAATTTTAACCCTTTACGCTACCCAGTACAAGTCCCTTTGTAAAATACTTCTGAAGGAAGGGATATACCAGCATGATCGGTATGGCACCCAAAAATAACTGTGCCGCGCGCCCTGTCCTGACATTCATCATGGACAGCAATGCTTTGATATCATAAGTAGAGTCTCCTTGCAGCATGTTTTCAAAGTTCACAAGCAGAGACTGCAGGTAAGTCTGCAAAGGATAGTTGGACGGGTTACTCATATACAGCATACCGTTAAACCACTCATTCCAGTGACCTACCATGCAGAACAGTCCGACTGTGGCAAGCGCCGGTTTTAACAGAGGCAGAATAATCATGACGAGCGTCTGGAAAGGAGTTGCCCCGTCAAGGGATGCTGCTTCCTCCAATTCCGCCGGCAATTCCCGGATAAAGTTCATCAGGATAACCATATTAGAAACCGGAAGTGCCCCAGGCAGGATCAGCGCCCATATCGTATCCTTTAATCCCAAACCCGATACCAGCAAATATGTAGGGATCATACCGCCGCCTATGAGCATTGTAATTACAAAAAACACTACATAAAACCTTCTGCCGATCAGTTCTCCCTTAGGTTTTGCCAACGGATATGCCGTCAGCACCATCAAAATCAGATTTAACAGTGTTCCTTTCACTGTCCTCTCTATCGAAACTGCCATTGCTCGGAAGAAACTACCATCTTCCAGAATATACTTATAAGAGGCTAGTGTAAAATCAACCGGTACAAATCCTACTTTTCCTGCCGCTACCGCCGTGCTACCGCTGAAGGAAACCGCAAGAAGGTTGATAAACGGGAGTACACATGTCACACATGCAATTCCTAAAACGATAAGCAATACTACATCAAAAACTCCATATTTTTTCGTTTCCATCGTCATCCCCTCCTAGAATATTTTGTATCCGGCAAGCTTATCCGCCATGTAATAGGACACACATACCAGAATGCAGGATACAAGCGATTTAAACAGACCTACTGCTGCACCGATAGAATACTGCGCCTGCTGAATACCGAGACGATACACATAAGTATCAATAATATCACCTGTTGAATATACTACCGGCGAATACAGGTTGAATACCTGATCAAATCCTGCATTCAGCACACCACCCAGCGCCAGTACCAGCATCAGCACGATCGTAGGTTTTAACAGCGGAACGGTTATATAGCGTATTTTCTGCCAACGCGTCGCCCCATCCAGTGTTGCCGATTCATACAGTCCCGGATCAATTCCCGTAAGAGCTGCCAAATATACAATAGTGCCATATCCGAAACCTTTCCAGACATCACTGATGATCATAGTCCATGGGAAGACCTTGGCATTTCCGAGAAATGAAATTGCTTCAATTCCCAGCTTTCCGAGCAGGACGTTGATAGCCCCATCCGATCCCAGCAAATCCATCATAACACCTGCCAGAATAACCCATGACATGAAGTTTGGAATATAGATCAAGGTCTGATAAACTCTCTTTACCTTATTGGAAATCATCTCATTGAGCAGTACCGCAAAAGTGACAGGAACGATAATTCCCAGAAGCAGCTTAAACACCGCTATGTATAAGGTATTCCAAATGGTTCTGACAAAGTTCGGCTGGTTAAACAGAAACTTGAAATTATCCAAACCTACCCACGGGGACGCAAATCCCAGCCCGGGGTTATAATCCTCAAATGCTATAATCAGTCCATATAATGGGATATAACAGAAGATTAAAGTTATGATGACCCCAGGCAACAACATCAAATGGTACTGCGCCTGATTTCTCAATTTCGTCTTGTCTATCTTTTTCTTACTTGGCATTTTTCTCCCTCCCTCAATTACTAATTTCCGTATGTTTCATTAATCTCGGCTGTAGCCATTTCTCCGCCTGCTTTCCACCACTGCTCTACCAGCGTGTCAAAATAGTCGATATCCTTCTCGCCGATAATGATCTGCGTGAAACCTTCCACCAGAATATCATTTAAAGTAGACCCGACGCTTTGCAGTGTGGCGGTATCCTGTCCCCATTTGGCATCCTTCAGATAAGTTCCGCTGTCCAGATATTCTTTTGCAATGCCATAAGCGGATTTGTCATTCCCCTGCTGGAGCCAGTCGCCCACACCATCGGGGTCCTGCTTGGTCAGCCAGGCAACACAACTGTTATATTTCGATGCGTCTTTACCCAGCTCCGTCACATCCACATCTAATCCTTTCGCCAGCGCATCCGTTACTTTCGTGTACTGGTTATAGTCAGTCATAGGGTTGATTACCGTCAAACAACGAACACAGTTCGGATAGTTATTATCATAAAGGGAACT
>CAMWMS010000286.1 GCA_947175435.1 uncultured Lachnospiraceae bacterium
ATATAGACATGCGGGAATTCCAGTCCTTTTGCGGAATGAAGCGTCATCAGCAGCACCCTGTTGTCCTCCCCGTCCACACGGTCAATATCGGCGACAAGTGCCACTTCCTCCAGAAATTCACTTAAGGTCGGTTCGTCGTGGGTCTCCTCATAAGCCGCAACCTTACTGATCAGCTCGTCAATATTCTCAATACGGTCAGCCGAATCCTCCTCATCCGACTCTTCCAGTTCCTTCACATATCCGGTCGTCTCCAGAATGTCCTTCACAAGCTCTGACAGACTGTAGAACTCCTGCTTGCTGCGGAAAGTCTGTATCATGGTGACAAAGGGTTTCAGCTTAGAAGCGCTCCTGCCGATGGTCATGATCTGATCTGCCTCACGCAGCGCGTCGTAGAAGCTAATCTGTCTGGCATCCGCATATTCCTGCACGCGCACGATGGTCGTCATACCGATTCCCCGTTTGGGAACATTGATGATACGTTTTACCGCCACGTCATCCCGTCCGTTGTCAATCGTCTTAAGATATGCCAGAACATCTTTGATCTCCCGTCTGGCATAGAAGTTGGTCCCGCCGATGACATCATAGGGAACTCCTTTCATAATAAAGCGCTCTTCCAGAAGACGCGCCTGCGCGTTGGTACGGTACAGCACGGCGCAGTCTCCGTACTCCGCCGCCCCCTCGCGTTTCTTCTTCGCCACATCGCCTGCGATATACTCCGCCTCCTCATAAGCAGTGTCAAACTGTCTGAGATGGATACGGCTTCCCTCTGTTTTCTCCGTCCAGAGCGCTTTATCCTTGCGCCCCCTGTTATTCTTAATAACGGCGTTCGCCGCATCCAGTACGATCTGGGTGGAACGATAATTCTGCTCCAGCTTGATCACGCACGCTTCCGGATATACCTTCTCGAAGTCAAGAATATTCCGGATATTAGCGCCCCTGAATTTATAGATAGACTGGTCGTCATCGCCTACAACACACAGATTCCGGTACCGATCCGCAAGCAGTCTGATCAGTTCAAACTGCGCCGTGTTGGTATCCTGATACTCATCTACCATAATGTAACGGAACCGCTCTTGATAATTATGCAATACCTGTGCATCCGTCTTAAAAAGTTCCACTGTCTTCATGATCAGATCATCAAAATCCAACGCATTATTCTTATGCAGAACAGCCTGATATTCCTTGTACGCTTTAGCGATCTTTCCGCCGTTATAGTCAAACCCATTCTGCATCTCGTACTGCACCGGATCGATCAGCTCATCCTTCGCCGAGGAAATGGCACTCAGGATCGTCCGCTCTTTCAGCGTCTTCGTGTCGATCTGCAGTTTCTTACAGATCTCCTTCATGACACCTTTCTGGTCATCCGTGTCATAGATCGTGAAATTATTATCATACCCCAGCCGGTCTATATATCTGCGCAGGATTCGCACACAGGTAGAGTGAAAAGTGGACACCCAGATCTGCTCGGAACCGAAGCCCACGATCTGATCCACCCGCTCCCGCATCTCTCCCGCCGCCTTGTTGGTAAAAGTGATTGCCATGATCTGATAGGGGTTAATCCCTTCCTTATCGATCAGATACGCCACCCTGTGGGTGAGCACCCTAGTCTTCCCCGATCCGGCTCCCGCCAGAATGAGCACCGGTCCTTCCGTCTGCATGACCGCCTGTTTCTGCCTGTCATTTAACGTATCATATATACTCATATTTCTTCTGATTCCTTTATTATCTGTTTCTGTCCCATGCTTCCCGTCAATAAAAAGCCAATCATGAGTTTTCCTCATGGTATTGGCTTTTACCATTAAATCAGAAAAGCTGATTCCCGCAGTTTCCGCAGAATTTCGATCCCGTAGTAGGCGTACCACAGTTCGGACAGAATTTCGGTCCGGCTCCGGACTGTGCCCCTTGCTGCACCTGCGCTCCGGCGTTACCGCCTATATTCATCTGGTTCACCAGCTGCTGCCCCATAGCCATACCCATCTGTAAACCGACCATGTCGGAAGCAACTCCACTGCCGCCGCGGCCTCCCTTTGCCATACCGTCTGCCGCCGCCATCTGTGTATATTTGTTCATATCGCCAACCATGGACTGTGCCGCGGCTTTCTCCTGCATCTTCTTGATCTCCTCCGGATAGGAGAAGCTCTCGATCGTAAAATCGGAGATGCCAATGCCCAGCTTACGCATATCCATATCCAGATCCGCTTCGATGCCCTTAGCAATGCTTCGCGCATCCGCCTGCAGGTTAAACATATCCCTGCCCTCTTTGCTGATCCAGCTCATCAATAACTGGTCAAGACTCGCGATGATACGCTCCTTAACGTCATCTACCGTATAGCGTTGACGAATGCCTGCCAGTTTCTCGATCACCACATCATGCTCTACGACCCGGCAGTTGAATGTGCCAAAAGCCCGGATCGGCATACCACCCGGCAGTCCTGGGGCCTGTAAGTTGATCGCATTCTTCGTCCCCCATTTCACCAGCTGCTCTTTCGTATTGATGAAAAGTACCTCGGCCCGAAGAGGCGTGTTAAAACCGAACTTAAAACTTTTTAATGTAGTCAGGAAAGGAATGATATCCGACTCAATTTCGTAATCGCCGTCATCCTCGAAGATTCCCTCCACTCTGCCGTTATACAGGAATATAGCATCCTGGC
>CAMWMS010000287.1 GCA_947175435.1 uncultured Lachnospiraceae bacterium
GTTATGATCTGTACTGCAAGATGCTAAATGAAGCGGTTAAGAGCCTGAAAGGTATTTCGACGATAGAAGATTTTAATACAAGCATTGATCTGGAAGCGGATGCATACATTCCGCCTTCCTATATCGTAAATGAAGTGCAGAAACTGGATATCTACAAGCGTATTGCGGGAATTGAGAACGAGAAGGAATGCGATGACATGCGGGAGGAATTGCTGGACCGCTTCGGTGAGATTCCGAAGTCGGCGGAAAATCTGCTTAGAATTGCGCTGATCCGTTCACACGCACATAAACTGTACATGCCGGAGGTAAAGGGTAAGGACGGTTCCATCCGTTTCCTGCTGCGGACGGATGCCCCGATCAGAGTGGAAAATATTCCGCAGCTTCTGAATGCTTATGAAGGCAGAATGACTTTTGAGCCGAAAGGAACGCCGATGTTCAGGCTGCGCTATCGGAAATGCGGCGTGGTTGAGAAGGACGAGGAACTGTTGCTGGCACTGACGGAGGCGGCACTTTCTGACATGACAGAGTTGCTGCTGGAGTAGGAAGAAGTAGGTATTGGGGAAAATCAAGATGGGTATGCAATCTGCCAATTTAATTTACTGGAAATGATTTGGATAGCAGTTGGAGTTGATATTAATTGCAAGCGGTAGGAGCGGAAATATGATTTATTTAGATCATGCGGCGACAACGAAAACAGCACCGGAAGTTGTGGAAGCGATGCTGCCGTATTTCACGGAATGTTACGGCAATGCTGGAAGTATATACAAGCTGGGCAATGACAGCAGGCTGGCGGTTATCCGGGCGAAGGAGACGATTGCCGGAACGCTTGGCGCGGAAGCGAATGAGATTTATTTTACATCGGGCGGAACGGAATCCGACAACTGGGCACTTAAAGCTGTCTACGAGGCTTATCGTGATAAGGGAAGACATATTATTACGTCTAAGATCGAACACCATGCGGTGCTGCATACATGTGAATATCTGGAAAAGCAAGGGGCCGAGGTCACGTATCTGGATGTGGACGGTGACGGATTGGTGGATGTGGAACAACTGAAACGGGCGATTCGACCTGACACCATTTTGATTTCGATAATGTATGCCAACAATGAGATCGGGACACTTCAGCCGATCAAGGAGATCGGTGAGATTGCTGCGGCTCACGGTATTCTGTTCCATACCGATGCGGTACAGGCTTACGGACAACTGCCCATTGATGTGGCAGCGTGTCACATCGACCTGCTTTCCGCCAGCGGACATAAGTTCAACGGACCAAAGGGAGTGGGATTTCTTTATATTAATAAAAAGGCCAAGATCCGCTCTTTCATGCACGGCGGACAGCAGGAACGAGGCAGACGTGCCGGAACCGAGAACGTATCGGGTATCGTAGGGCTGGAAGCGGCTGTGAGGCGTGCGTATTGCAGTATGGAAGACTCTTTTGATGAGATGAAAAGGAAAACACAGGGGGAGCAAAGTCATTGTAGTTTGAATGCGGAAAGGGCAAAGGAAATCGAGCATGAGAGAATGTTGCGGGATTACCTAGTCTCTCAGATCGAAGAAAAGATTCCCGCTGCAGTGCTCAATGGACACCGCACAAAGCGGCTGCCGGGGAATGTGAATTTCAGCTTTCCGGGAGTAGAGGGAGAGTCAGTGCTGATCATGTTGGATATGCAGGGGATCTGTGCGTCAAGCGGGTCGGCATGTACTTCCGGTTCTATTGATCCGTCTCATGTACTGCTGGCGATCGGGCGGTCACCGGAAGAAGCGCGCAGTGCGATTCGGTTGACGCTTGGCGCGGAGAATACGAAAGAAGAGATGGACATTGTGGTGGGGGAGCTGGCGCGGATTGTCGGCAAGATTAGAGAAAGCCGGTTGTAAGGCTGCTCCTTTGAGAGAAGTGCTTCCTGCACTATACAAACGTTATTTCGTTTTATATGGATACATCTTGACATCTATTTTATCACCATGTATACTATTTTTTATCTGAGTAATCAAAGATACGTGCGCTCGCACATTCAGGCAACTTCTGCCGCTTACTCAATACTACAAATCAATTGCGGCAGAGGTACTTAATGATAGGTTCCATAATGTTATACCCCTGCCGGAAAAAGGAGGTAACACTATGGAACATGCAGCCATCAAAGAAGAGGGAAACTTTATGGTAATGAAAGGCGGTAAATCTTACACAATCGCAGATATTGAAGCTCTTCCGGAAGACCAGCGCGCAGAACTGATTGACGGGGAATTGTTTATGATGGCAATGCCCACATCAACACATCAGGAGATTCTCGTTCATCTTCTTTTTGAGATTGAAGGGTATATCAGAAAAAAAAGGGAGAATGTAAGGTGTATCCCGCTCCCTATGGGGTATATGTCAAGGATGATGACCGCCACTTTGTGGAGCCGGATATCTCTGTCATTTGTGATAAGGAAAAAATAGATGAAAAAGGCTGCCATGGCGCGCCTGACTGGGTAATCGAGATCGTGTCGCCGACGAGCGGGCAGATGGATTATGTGCGGAAGCATGCGCTTTATCAAACCGCAGGCGTCCGGGAATACTGGATCGTGGACCCACAGCGTGAAGCGATCACCGTGTATGATCTGAAGAATGGCAGAAAGGCTGAGGAGTATTCTTTTTCTGAGC
>CAMWMS010000288.1 GCA_947175435.1 uncultured Lachnospiraceae bacterium
ATATGTATGATATTGATTACGGGATTCTATTTTGCGACAACAGTCGGTAGTGAGTTGGCTTTTGTGGACGGGGTGCGGTACTCTGGATATGAGGCGGTTAAGGTCAACAGGCGGATTACGGAGGAATACCGAGGGGCACTTACGGATGAGAAGGTTTCGGCGATGGTGGAGCGGTACGGACTGCCTTCGGAGGTGGTGTATGATTATCCGGGCTGGCAGGATGGCAATTATCTAAATAATTTCGTAACCACATATCTGTCAGACGGGTACTTGCGTGATTGGAATGCTTATAAGGCGCCGACGCAGGTATATGACATTGCGGACACAGAACTTGGCAAAGTGCAGCGTGTGTCGGGCAAAGAAATACAATTTGCTTATACGAATGGATGGACAACTTTTCTGGATACGATGCAGATGGGAATGATGTTGGCGAGTATCCTGCTGCTGATGTCGATATCTACCCTGTTTGCACAGGAAGGGCAGGCGAAGATGATGCCGCTGTTATTTACGACGCAGGAAGGAAAAGAAAAGGATGTGTATGCGAAAATTGCCGCCGCATTTACATTGACTATAATAGTCTATAGCATGATTGTGCTGTTATGCTTCGTAATGAGCGCCTGTATCTACGGGATGGACGGCGGCGGGTGTGCGATTTGTATCGTGCTGTCACAGCCGCTTCGTGCCGATCTGAAAACTGGATATATGTCGGCAAGCACATTTGCCGGGATTATGCTGGGCATGAATTTTCTGGCGCTGCTCCTGTTATGTGCAATCACAATGTGCGCGTCTGCACACTGTAAGAGTACCTTCGGTGCGGTAACGACAGCAGGAATCTTGTGGGCGTTCCCATTGTTAATCAGGATTTTTTTCGGCGGAGTAGGGTATTTCTTTACCTCCTGTATGCCCCTCTTCCTGATTATGACCGGATCGGTCTATGAAGCCGTAGAATGGGGGAGAGAGGCGATGATGATTCCCGTGATTGCCGTAGTGCTTTTGCTTTGTGTGGAAGAGGGATATTGTGTATACAGGCGGATGTAAGTAGGGGAAACGGACTGCTAAGGTGCAAAGGCACCCGCAGTCCGTGATGTCTGAGTTTATTATATTTCCTCTATGATCACGAATCCCCAGCCATCTATCGTTATGGGGTCGCCGTCCCGCAACGGCTGATCCTGCAGGAGCATCACGGAATCCCTGCCATGCCATGTGATCGTGGCAGAATCGTCGGAATAGTTAAGATAGTAGGTGATCTCTTTGCCGTATTCGTTGGTTCCGCGTTTGATGATGACAGGGTATTGCACCTCCGGAAGCGCAACATCTGACTTGGTGACTATGTAAGTCAATAAGTCTTTCAACGTTGCTTTATCAAAATAACATCCCAAATAAACCGCAGTTCCGGCACCGTAGTGGTTCTCGGTGACAGCGGCATAGCTGCCCCAGTGAGGATGGTCGTAGTCGGCAAGGGTCTGTGCGGTTGTGGGGGTGAGCAGCTCCATCCAATAGCGGATGCCTTCTGCGGACAGATCGGTCGAATCAGCAGAAGGATCAGAAAGAGCAGTATTTTTGACCGAATTTGTACTGTTTTGGAAAATACAGTTTTTTAACCCGACTTTGACTCCATCAGTAAACTGATCATAGGTCATACCGAACACATCTGTCAGTCCATGCGGTTGGTCATCCGGATAGATTTTCAGAACGGGATCGGAAAATGCAGTTTTAAAGGTTGAAAGCAGGATTCCGCCGTTCTCTGTATAGTGTTTCAGGTGACCGACAAGGCTGTCGGAAGCACTGTAGAGCGCCGGGGTCACCAGAATCTTATATTGACTAAAAAGGTCAACATCGTTTACGGATAATATATCACACTCGATATTTAATTCGTAGAAAGCATCGTAGAGCCATCTGACAATATCGTTATAGTTTAGGTCGGGATGGATGGCAAACCACTTCAGTCCGGTCAGGGATTCGTTGGACAGCAGGAATGCAACATCAGCTTTCTTACGCAAATTCTTAAGGCGATCTCCGTACTTGGCAAAATCCGCGCCGATGGTGCATGCCTCGCGGTAGGTTGCATTTTCTTTCAAGTTATGGCTTAAGATTCCTTTCCAGTAGGACTCGATGGCATTGTGTATAGAGTGCCAGTGCCAGTACATGACAGAGTTAGAGCCAGAGGCAAGGTGACTAAAGGCCTGCAGGCGGAGCTGACCCGGATAGTGCAGCCAGCCGTGATTACCCTGTGCTTCGGTCTCCAATATGAAGTAATTGTCTTTCTTTACGGAACGGGCAATGGCACCGCCGAAGGAGATTTCCTTGCCGGTGAGATCCTGCGCTGAAGGGTGATAGATGTCAAAACCTGCCACAGTCAGCGGTTTCGCGGCTTCCCACTGGTCAACTTCCGGCTGCAGGCCGAAAGAATAGTTGCGCCATTCATAGTCGAAGTTCTGGGTAATGAACTGGTCGGGGCGGGCATATTCCTGTACGATGGCACACTGCAATGCGAGAAAATCAGTCAAGATTTTTCTCTGTAACTTCTGTTATTCAGCGCCCAGGGAACCGTTTATGGTGCCGCGCACAT
>CAMWMS010000289.1 GCA_947175435.1 uncultured Lachnospiraceae bacterium
TCGCTGTACTGCTGCCGTCATCATCTATCACATAGGTCGTATCGTCATTGGTATCCGTACCCGATATGCCGTCCGCCGGTTCGTAAACATGCGTCGTCCATCCTTCGTCCGTATAGGAATGCCTCGAAAAACCGTATGATTTCAGGTAAGGATTTAGACCATAATTTCCCACCGGAACGATCCTTTTGCCGCTATCCATCAATGCAACAGCCTCCTCGTAAGAAAGCTCTCGGAACCTGCCCGCCTCTTTGCCGGATGCGGCCTGATAAATAATCAGGTCATTGCCCTCCCTATCCGTGTCATAACTGCTGATCCCGGCGATCGTCTCCGGCAGGCTGATCTGCATATCGCCCGCAACGAGAGTGATTTCTCCCTCCCATGTGTGTCCGGCAAACAAAGGCTGCTTCGTGAACGCTGCCACCGATATAATCATGATCAGGGTAAGCACCGCCACTACAGCCGCTCCCAAAACTCGGGGTTTTTCGGCAATAAATCTGATCCGTTCCTTCACGCTCTTACCGCTCCCCTTCATCGTTGTCGATGTGCATGCAATATCCGACAACTTATTTTTACCGTTAATAATAGACAGCAGTGTCTCCCCGTAAGGAATTCTCTCTTCCTCTCCGAGAATCAGAAGCGCCGCTTCATCGCAGGCAAGCTCGCAATCCCGCTTGGATAGCACCGCGGCCACCCACACGAGCGGATTCATCCAATAAACAGCCAGCAATATGCTGCGGAGAATAGACCAGAAACTATCCCCGTGCTTTCTATGACACATCTCATGAGTCACCACATGCCGGAGTTTGTTCTGATCCTCTGTAATATCCGGCGTCAGATAGATGGCTTCCCGCCCCGGCAGTCCGTACAGGCACGAAGACGTCAGATAATCTGTTGTATAAAATTTGATTTTCCCTCTTTTTCCACCACGTCCATGACCCGTTCCGCCTGATGACTTTCCGCAGCATATGCTCTCCAACTCCTCGGGAAGCACGAACTCTTTACGGTCTTTATGAAGCCTGCGGGAAAAAATAATATTCGTGATGATCATCCATAAAGCAACGATAAGCATACCACCGCCCCATATCCCGCGCAAAATATCCAGCCAACTGGCTCCTATCCTTCCCGCTAAGAAAACACTTGTGGGGCCATCTGCCGCATAGGAAGGAATACCCGTATCTTCACCCAGCATAAACTCCGCTACCTGTCCGGCAAACGGACTGTTAAACGACATGGTAAAACGCACCGGCTGCTCCAACTGCTCCGTCACGTCACCGAATCTCTCTTCCAACGCCTCCACCAGATCCATAATACGGAATTCCTCTATGGAACCGATCGCCATATGAATCTGCGCCGATGACGGAACGATCAGTCGAAGCGCTACCAGAAACCACAGTGCATACTGCAATCTGCTGCTGATCTTTCCCCTAAATATGACCCGTATCAGCATAATACAAAGTATCAAAACCGAAGATGTTATAACAATTTCTTTCATCCTATAACCATACCCCTCCTATCGTCCGCAGTCATCCTGTCATTTGCAATGGCTTATGCCGACCTGTTTATGATAATGTACTCCTTACTTCCTTCGTTTTGCCTGCTCCAGGATATCATACAACTCCTGTATCTCGTCCCTCGATAGGGCATGATCCTCCACCATGGCATTGACCATCATGCCAAGGCTGCCCCTATATACTTTCTGTAAAAAGCCTCGTGTCTCCTGCATGGAAACTTCCCCCTGCGGCACAATCGGATAGAACACTTTCGCCCGTCCGTCTTTACGGTGCGCAATCGCCTCCTTTTTCTCCATACGATTGAGCATAGTGATAATAATGTGTTTATCCCAGCCCGTCTCCTCCTGCAATGCCGCCGTGAGCTCTGTGATAGTACTTCCTTTGCTCTCCCAAAGCAGATTCATGATCTTCCATTCTCCGTCCGATAAATTTACCATATATGATATCCGTCCTTTCCTGCTGTACATACGATCTGGTACCTGAGCCTACAAATTTACAACTATACAGGTGTGAATCACTCGCATGGCTTGTTCAAGTATTGGTATATTTTGGTATACACTCGTTTACCTTTATGCGTCTATGATATACTTAAGGTATACTCTTGTCAACCTTTTTTATGTTGCCAATGAAGAATTGACAGAGGCAAGAAGGCAGCAAAACAGCCGCCACTACCGGAAATAGTGACGGCTGCTGCCATAAAACATTATGTTATTGTATTTCCATCAAATTTCCCATCCCCGTCGCACGAATAGAAAAGCCAAATTGTTCATAAAAAGGTTCTTTTCCTTTCACCGCAGTCAAACCTACATCGATTATTGTTCCCGGAATGGCCGTACTTTTAATATACTCTATAAGTCGGTTTACAATACTTTTTCCAATTCCTTTTCCTTGATATTCCGGCAGGACAACAATTTCCTGCAAATACCAATACATGGCCCCATCACCAACAAGTCTTCCCATTCCGACAACTTTTCCGTCACATATTGCCGAAACATTAAACAAACCATTTTTGAGCGCCATTTCCACTTGATGTAAAGGTCTTTCT
>CAMWMS010000290.1 GCA_947175435.1 uncultured Lachnospiraceae bacterium
CACAGCAAGGGCTGTTTCGCTAAGAAGTACTAAGTCTCACACTGGTGAATGCCCAAAATACGGGCATTCTCCGCATGGATTTGAAATTCCGCAAAGTGGAATTATGGAGAATAGTATGAAAAAAGGACAGGTTATCGAGGGAATTGTCAAGAGGGTTGATTTCCCGAATAAAGGGATCGTGGAAACTGAAGACGGGACATGTGTTGTGAAGAATGCACTGCCGGGACAGAAAGTGCAGTGCAGTGTTAATAAAGTGCGTAAAGGGAAAGCGGAGGGACGACTGCTTCGGATACTGGAGCCTTCCGCGCTGGAATGCGGCAGTCCTTGTCCGCATTTCGGGATCTGTGGCGGCTGTACTTATCTATCACTGCCCTATGAAGAACAGTTGAAGATCAAGGAAGAGCAGGTTAAGAAGTTGCTGGATAGTGTGTTAGATCAACAGGGTTCATGGCAGTTTGAGGGGATCAAGGCGAGTCCGGTCTGTTTCGGTTACCGCAATAAGATGGAGTTTTCCTTCGGTGACGAGGTGAAAGACGGTCCCCTTGCACTGGGAATGCATAAGAGAGGGAGTTTCTATGATATTGTGTCGGTGACGGAGTGCCGGATCGTGGATGAGGATTACCGTAGTATCTTACGCTGTGTCAGGGACTATTTTGCCGGTCTGCAGGAGGAAGGAGTGGAGATTCCTTTCTACCACCGGTTGCGGCATACCGGATATCTGCGCCATCTTCTCGTGCGTAAGGCATCTAAGACAGGTGAGATACTGATTGCGCTTGTGACAACGACACAGACAGTTGGACGGCTGACGGGAGACGGGCAAGAAGCCGTGACAGTGCGGGAAGCGGAGGCAACACCTGATCAGGTGCCGCAGCAGGATGTACGGCAGAGAAAAAATTTGCAGGAGGAAAACGAGGTTGAGCAGGAGATCCTTGACGGATTGAAACGGAAGCTGCTGGAACTTACCCTGCATGGCGCAATTGTCGGGGTATTGCACATTAGAAACGATGCGGTGGCGGACGTGGTGCGAAGTGACGAGACACGGATACTCTACGGGCAGGACTTTTTCTATGAGGAATTGCTGGGACTTAAGTTTAAGATTTCGCCCTTTTCCTTTTTCCAGACGAACAGCCGTGGCGCGGAGGTGCTCTATCAGACAGCGCGGGAGTATATAGCGGAATATATCGTTTCCGCCGGTCCGGGGGAAGGAAGTGAAACGGTAAAGGATAAGATCGTATATGATCTCTACAGCGGCACCGGTACGATCGCGCAGTTGATGGCGCCGGTGGCTAAGAAAGTGGTCGGTGTGGAGATCGTGGAGGAGGCGGTGGAAGCCGCAAAGATGAATACGGAGCTCAATGGTTTACATAACTGTGAGTTTATCGCGGGAGATGTGTTGAAAGTTCTGGATGAGATAGAGGAGAAGCCGGATATCATCATTTTAGATCCGCCCCGGGACGGCATTCATCCGAAGGCGCTGGATAAGATCATGCGGTATGGTGTGGAGCATATTCTGTATATTTCGTGCAAGCCGACGAGTCTGGTGAGAGATTTGGAGGTCTTTCTGGCGCGGGGGTATGAGGTGAAGCGGACTGTGGCGGTGGATCAGTTTCCTTGGACGGCAAATGTGGAGACGGTTGCTTTATTATCCCTCAAAGCCTGATTATGCGGTATGTGTTCTCGGCAAGCTGACATTTGAAAAGGACAACGCTCTGTGCAGGGCATTGTCCTTTTAACGTGGTTTATATTCAAGCAGATCAGCAATGGTGCAGTCAAGAGTGTCACATATTCTCACAAGCACATCGGTGTCCAGTCGGGTAATTGTACCATTGAGATAACCATTTAGTTGTGAACGTTGCAACTCTGCCCTCTGGCAGAATTTATTCTTGCTTAATCCGGTTTTTTCGAGTAATTCTTTCAGGTGGATTTCGATAGATCCTCTTTCTTCTGTCAAAACAAACGCCTCCATATGTATGATATGTATATTATATCTTTTTTATTTTTGTTAAATCAGTTATAATAAATTATATTTAAGATAATATATATAAGAAGTTATACGATAGAGGGTGTAAAGTATTATATGAGATTGAGTAAGTTTAGTATTGGATGCAGATAGATCTGATTTGGTGATATAGAGATATTATTGGTCGGATCGCTAGTTTGATAAAGGTGAAAAATTGCAAATGCTTGTAATAAAAAAATGCATTGACCTGTTGGAAAATTTAATACATAAAATTATATTTTGTATGAAAATAAAGCGAATGGATGACTGGTGGTATTATACGGGCGGTAGCAGTTGGAGATTATTTCCACCGTCATTTTATTATACGCATACAGAGGAAGAAATAGAACGTATTACAGTAGAAACCAAAGCCAGAATACAAGCTTTAATAGATCAACTCGGAGATTAAGTATTTTTATAGTCGAAAAGAGATGGCAGATAAGCTAAGGGGTCCATAAGTACAATAAAAAGAGCACTTGCAAATTTAAAGGAAGAAAAAGAAACTTGAAAAACACCATTTCATGCGTTATACT
>CAMWMS010000291.1 GCA_947175435.1 uncultured Lachnospiraceae bacterium
CTCTCCCACGATACTGTCAGCGGTGGAAAGACACGTTTCCGCAGGGGAGTTGTTTCTGACCATTGCAGGCTTTGTCCTCGCTCTCATGCTGGTATCGGCTGCATCCGCTTATGTTAACACCAACACGGCGTTTGGCAGAATCAACGTCCGTATTGAGATTGCGTATCTTTTGAATAAAAAAGCGGCTACCACATCCTATCCCAATGTAGATGATGACAAATTCAAAAAATTGCTTGTCAAATCCCGTGAGTGCACATATTCCAGCGGGGATGCAACAGAGGCCATATGGTCAACGCTGACAATGCTGACAACGAATATTCTCGGTTTTTTAATCTATGTAAGCCTTTTGACAAGTGTGCAGCCACTTCTTATTCTTGTTATCTTTGCGACAACATTGGTCAGCTTTTTTTTAGGGAATTACTTGAACGGATATGGATATCGTCACCGTGAGGAGGAAGCGGAATACGAGAGGCAGATGAATTATCTTTCGATGCGTGTGGAGGACTTGACTGCAGCCAAGGATATCCGTATCTTCGGTCTGCGCCCCTGGATTGACGAACTGTATGGAAAAGCAATGAGCTGCTATACGGCCTTTCATAAAAAAGCGCAGGGCGTATACATTTGGTCTCCGATCGCTGATCTGGTTTTTACATTCCTTCGCAACGCCATTGCATACGCTTTCCTGATTTCTCTTGTGCTCAGGGATGGTCTTGGTGTAGCAGAATTTCTCCTGTATTTTACCGCGACAGGCGGCTTTGCCGGGTGGGTATCGGGAATTCTGAGCGGGTTTAGCAGCTTATATAAGCAGTCTCTGGATATCTCTACAATTCGTGATTGCCTGGAATATTACGAGCCCTTTCAGTTTGATGGCGGCAGGCATCTTGAAGCGGAGGCAGAGAGAGAATATGAGATCAGGCTGGAATGTGTCTCGTTCCGTTACCCGGGAGCAGAGCAGGATACCCTGACGAATATCAATCTCACATTACACCCCGGCGAAAAGCTGGCAGTGGTGGGATTAAACGGGGCGGGTAAAACAACACTGATCAAATTGATCTGCGGCTTTCTCGACCCTACTGAGGGCAGGGTGCTGCTGGATGGCAAAGATATACGAGACTACGATCGCATGGACTACTACACAATGTTCTCTGCGGTTTTCCAGGATTTTTCTTTGCTGGCGGGAACGATAGCGACCAATGTTGCGCAGAACAATGTCGATATCGATATGGAACGAGTGAGGGAATGTGTGGAAAAAGCGGGACTTCGTACGAAGGTTGAAACTCTGCCTGACGGTTATGAAACCTATCTTAACCGCGAGGTATACGAGGAGGCGACCTTGCTTTCCGGCGGTGAAACACAGCGTTTGATGCTGGCGCGTGCGCTTTATAAAAATGCTCCCTTTATCATCCTTGATGAACCTACCGCAGCCCTCGACCCCATTGCGGAATCGGAAATGTACCAAAAATATCATGAAGTGACAGGCGGCAGGTCGTCTATTTATATTTCACATCGTCTTGCTTCCACTCGTTTTTGTGATCGTATTATTTTGATCGACGATGCGGGAATCTGCGAAGAAGGTACGCATGAGGAGCTGTTAAGGCTTGGCGGCAGATACGCCGCTCTCTATGCCGTACAAAGCAAATATTACAGGGAAGGAGATGCGGAAAATGAGTAAAAAGTCTATGTCGTGGGGCGAAGCAATAAACCTCAATAACCGTGCATTTCATTTATTCTTCAAACGTTACCCGCAGATGGTGCTTTCACGCATGGTCAGCGTAATGTGGAACGCTCTTACACCATATGTCGGCATCTATTTCTCTGCACTGGTGATCGATGAACTGGCAGGCAGCAGAGACGCCGAACGCTTGAGATTTCTTGTGCTGCTCACGCTTGTGTCTGCCGTTGTGATCGCACTGCTGTCTGCACTGCTCAACAAGTGGAAGGAAACACACAATGCGGGGCTTTGGTGGAAAGTGAATTATTTCTTTTTTGAAAAGCTTCTTGACATGGACTATGTGAGCCGGGATGAAACCAAAACGGCGGAGCTTCTTTCCATCATCCGCCAGAATCAGGGCGGAACCAGCTGGGGACTGCATCGGGTGATAGGAGGTTATGAAGAGTTGTTTTCCTCCGTGTTTACGCTTGCAGGCGGTATTGCTTTGACGGTCTCCCTGTTTGTCAGCCGCGTACCCGAGAGCGCAGGAGCGTACACTGTTTTAAACAATCCCTTGTTTATTCTGCTAATGATCGTTGTCATGCTTATGATAACCTATATAGCGCCGGTCCTTTCCAATAAAGCGGAAAGCTATTGGGCATTGAGCGTTTATTTGTTAAATCGTGCAAACCGTTTGTTCGGATTTTTTGGAAACCTCGGTTATCACAGAGAGCTTGCAACAGATGTAAGAATGTACAGGCAGGATAAGATATGTGAGAATGAAAACCAAGATAACATGGCAAATACCTTTGGTTCAAAGGGACTGATGGCAAGATACGGCAGAGGGCCTATGGGACTTTATCATGCAGCGTCGTCGGCAG
>CAMWMS010000292.1 GCA_947175435.1 uncultured Lachnospiraceae bacterium
GGCTGGTATAGTATGAGATTAAATCGTAGGAGATGCAGCCGGAAAGTATCAGCATACCGATCAAAAAGAGTCTGTGGACGAACTGGCGGCTGGTTTTCAGATTGAGAATTTCAATGATAACAAAATAAATCAAATTACACACAATCAATGTCTGCATATATTTCAGAGTTGCAGCGAAGTGAACTATATCCAGAGAGTGGAGTATGATCGCACATGTTGTGGCGGCAATCTGTATCGTAAGCAGCATACGGTAAAGCATTTTGACGGATTTATTGTTTAATGCATTGACATCTTCGCCCATATAGATCATCAGGGGGATCGGAGCCAGATAGAGTGTAGTATACTCTAACAGGCATACGGAATACAGAGGAATGGAAAAAATCATGATTACATTATAATAGCACAGAGTCCATAGTCCCATGCAGATGGAGAAGACAGACACGCACAGGATTCTGAGGAATTTTCGGGAAAAAATCAATGCATAAACAGTTATGCAGCATGTAACAGTTCCGAAAATCGTCAGGAAACAGCCTAAAAATAAGGGTAGACGGTTTTCGGTCAAGAGTACCCGGTACACGTTCGACCAGTCGTATATCCGAATCGTGTTAAGCTGGGTAAAAGCTTTATTTTCAGATACGTCCAGTACGATTTTCAGAGTTTTGCCCTGATATTTTCCGGGGAAATTGATAAACAGCGGACCGCTGCCGACAGTTTTATTCTGAGCGATCCGGTCATGACCGTATTCATAGATCATTTCATCGTCAATATACATGCTGACAGCCGCTTGATTGATATGGAGCCGTAATGCGCCTTCCGTGAAATCCAGATGTGCAGGCAGTACCCGCTCCATTGTGAGAGTATCCCCTTTACTGACAATATCAAATTTAAAATTGTCCAGAGAGATATCGTGATAGGAAATATCATTGATTGTAACATCCCATGAATCATTTAGTAAAGTATGCTGTGATATGGATAAATAGTCTTTGGAAAATAATCGGTCCACGAGGAAAAGAGTGATTAAGATACTTAATAATGCATATATGCCCCAAAAGACTTTTAAGAATGTTTTACTTGAAAACTTATTGGAATGCTTCATTTGGAGGCTCCTTCTGTTCCGGTGGAGATACAACAGGTTTCTTTAGTATATTCATTCTATATTATACATATATAAGATTTGAAATACAAGCATTTCAGCACAAAGCGTTAGTGGCATTCGTTCTGGAAACAGCAGGATTAATGTGATATGATAAATAGTATCAAAAGTAATACATAATATATGGAAAGGATTGAGAAAAATGAAGGTATTGATGATTAACGGAAGTCCCAGAGCAAACGGAAATACTTATGTGGCGCTTCATGAGATGCAGCAGATTTTTGAAAAAGAAGGAATCGAGACAGAAATTATTCATGTGGGTAATAAAGACATCAGGGGCTGTATTGCCTGCGGTTCATGCGCTGGGAAGGGCAAATGTGTATTTGATGACATTGTCAATGAGACGGCGGCAAAGTTCGAAGCCTGTGACGGTCTGGTGATCGGCAGTCCTGTATATTATGCATCTGCGAATGCAACATTGGTTGCGTTTTTGACGAGACTCTTTTACAGTACGCATTTTGATAAGACAATGAAGGTTGGCACGAGCGTGGTAGCGGCGCGAAGAGGCGGATTGTCTGCAACCTTTGACGAGCTGAACAAGTTTTTCATGAATTGCGGCATGCCGGTAGCGACAGGACAGTACTGGAACAGCGTTCACGGCAGAGAACCCGGCGAGGCGGCGCAGGATGCGGAAGGGCTACAAAGTATGCGGACACTTGCCAGAAACATGACGTTTCTCATGAAGAGTATCGCCCTTGGCAGGAAAGAATACGGACTCCCGGAGAAAGAGCCGATCGAGAGGACGAACTTTATCCGTTAGCTTGTTTTATACGACCCATTTGATTTCGCCGCATCCTATTTTTGCACCTGCATTTCCGGCAGGCTGGGTGGTGAAGTCGTCGGGTTTTTCGTGTATGATGACGGATCTTCCTATGATTTCCGGAATCGTAAATCTCTTATCATAGAAAACCCCAAAGGCATATCCCTGATTACCGAGCAGGGGAGGCATATCACCGGCATGATTCGGATGTTGTGCATTCTGCGGGTTATAGTGCATTCCCGTATGGTCGAGGTTATCGCTGCAATCTCCCGACTCGTGTATGTGCATGGCATAGAAACAGCTCGAGTCGGGAAGATCAGCATGAGGAAGCCCGAAGATCTGTGCTTCCACCAATACGCCGCCGTAGGTGGTATGGTAGAATTTAACCATGCCGCTTAGGGCGGGATTTTGTGTATTTCCGTTGATCCACGCAGCCGCATCCGGATGGTCACGCAGAAGAAGTTCCGTAAAAAGTGTTCGAGGTGTGATTTGATAATTGAGCATAAGAAAAGCTCCGGGAAGTTTTTAAATTATTATATGTTTTGGATCCGGTTCCGTGCAGATTTAAATTATTTTCCAATGCAGATAGTTT
>CAMWMS010000293.1 GCA_947175435.1 uncultured Lachnospiraceae bacterium
CGTATATTTCTCACGTTGTAAGCGCTATCCGTCACGTTTATGAAAGGCGCCCTGCTCATCGCAGAACGCCTCTTATATTCTCTATCCGGCAGCCGCAGTGCCTTGCGGACACATCCGCGCTTCCAGAACCGATATCTGTTTGATCTACCCCGATCTATTTTTCCGCCTTCTTCACAAATTTCGTGCGGAACACATACCACATCGCACCCGTCAGACAGATGGATGAGTAAGTACCGCAGACGATACCTGCGATCAGCGGAAGCGCAAACTCCCTGATGGAAGATACGCCGAATACCTCCAGAGCCGCCACCATAAAGAAGGTAGTCAAAGATGTAAAGATACTTCTCGACAGCGTCTGGGAAATACTCTTATTCACCATATCCTGTAAGGATTCTCTGTCCTTCTTATCCCGCAAATTCTCACGGATACGGTCGAAGATAACGATGGTTGCGTTGATAGAGTAACCCACGATCGTCAGCATACATGCAATGAAGGTATTGCCTACGGATATTCTGACAATCGCATAGAATGCCAGAACCACCAGTACATCGTGTATCAGTGCGATTACAGAGCTGGCGCCGAAACGGATGTCTTTAAATCTGAACCAGATGTACAGCAGCATAAGGATCGTCGCTACAACAATGGCCTTAATCGCATCCGCCTGCATCTCGGAGCTGACGGTTGCGCTGATGGTCTCTGCCGTGATACTGCTCTCATCCACGCCGAAATTCGTCACCATCGTATCTGCAAACTGCTCTCTCTCCTGTACATTCAATGTCCTTGTCTTAATAATAACCTGATTGGATCCTGCCACCTTAGTGGTCTGTACATTACCGTCTCCCGTGATATCCTCGATCAGCGGAACGATCTGCGCGTCGATTTCCTCGATGCTCATATCCTCATTCAATGTCATGGTGGTAGAAGTACCGCCCACGAAATCAAGGCTGTAATTGAGCGGCATGTCTATCTGGGATTTGTTGACACCCATCACGACAAAACCGATCAGAATCACTGCAACGGACAAGCCGAAGAACAAATTTCTCTTGGACAGGAAGTCAATGGTCTTCTTCTCTTTGCCTACGCCGTAAGCCTTCTCACTCTGGATTCCTACCGCGTACAACGCATTGATTAAGAACTTCGTGATAAACAGCGCCGTGAACATGGATAAGAATATACCTAACATCAGCGTAATGGAGAATCCTTTGATCGTACCGCTTCCCATGAAGTAGAGCACGATCGCCGCGATCAAGGTCGTAATGTTACCGTCCAGAATCGCAGACAAGGCTTTGCTGAAACCGATCTTAATGGAAGACTGCACCGTCTTACCGGTAGCCAGCTCCTCTCTGATACGGGCAAAGATAATAACGTTTGCATCCACTGCCATACCGACGGAAAGAATAATACCCGCGATACCCGGCAGGGTTAATGTCGCCTCAAAAGCATATAACAGGATCACCATCAATTCCGTATACAGGCAGAGCGCCAGTGACGCTGCCAGACCGGAAACATAATATACCGCAATCATAAACACAACTACCAGAGCAAAACCTACTGCCGCAGCAATCAGACTGGTATGGATCGCCTCGGAACCGAGCTGAGCGCCTACCACGTTGGAACGCAGCTCTTCAAGTTCCAGCTTCAGACCGCCGATACGGATTGTGGAAGCAAGCTGCTGCGCTTCCTCCACGCTCTTCTGTCCCGAGATCACCGCATTGCCGTCGGTGATGACTGCCAGTACGTTCGGTACGCTGACTAATTCCTCATCATAGTAGATAGCGATCGATTCTCCGTTATCATAAGCTTTCTGGGTCGCTTTCGCAAAAGCCTCGGTTCCTGCCGCATTCAGTGTCAGCGCAACGACATTCTCCACATTTCCCATGGAATCCTGCTGTGCTCTCGCCTGCGCGTCCGCTACGTCCGTACCTGTCAGGACTATAGAACCGTCGGCAATCAGCTCATCGATCGTCTTATTTAACGCATACTGCGGAACAAGGTTTCCGTCCGCATCAACACCGTAACCCAGATCATAGTTATTGTTACCTTCGCTGTCCGTCTGTGCAATAAAGTACAGACTTCCGGGTTTACCGAGTTCTTCTAAGATCGCATTGGCATCGGTCACACCGGGGATCTCGATATTTATCCGGTCGTCACCTTCCTGATATACCTGCGCCTCCGTGCTATACCCGTCAACACGTTGCTGTAGCTTATAGATCGTATCGCTCATATCTTCGGCGCTGGGTTTCCCTTCACCCACCACCTGATAAGTGATACTGACACCGCCTGCCAGATCCAGTCCTAATTTAATACTGGAGGCTGAACCGGACTTGTCCGCTCCCACACCACAGACTGCCGTGTATCCGAGCAGCCCTAGTATCAGGGCAAATACGATCAAACCTGTAACCGCTCTGCTTTTTTTCATAATGCTTTCTCCTTTTCTTCATCCGGAAACGCCCCGTTTTAGATTTAGATTTGAATTTACCACAGAGCCGACCCCCGGGGCGTAGG